>JBAXSF010000025.1:0-12884 GCA_037130835.1 Actinomycetes bacterium | reverse complement strand
GCGTCCCCACCGGTTCAGGTCTGGGCACCACGGTGCTCGGCGGCTCGTTGACCCTTAACGTGCCTACGAACGCTATCCCAGGTGTCTACCTGGCTCACCTGACCCTGACGGCTATTTAGTCTGGGATTCAGCCCTTGATGGGGGCTGCCGGGTCCGAAATGGGCTCGGCAGCCCCCATTGCTGTTGGGTGGGCAATCGCCAACTTCACGCCCGCAATTCACAGGCACTTCCCTGCTCGTTCACCTAACCGCCACCTTTGCTGGGTTTGCTAGGAGCATGGAAATCAGCCGTGAAACGCGCCGTAAGTGGCGGGTTGTTGCCTTGCTGATTTCATTTCTTGCTTTGGGGTCAACGGCTGTTGCGCCAGCCTTCGCGGCACCATCGCCGGAGCCGACCTCACCAATTCCGACGTACGGTTCGCCCGGTGCTGGAACTCCTGCAACGTGGGCGCTAGTTCCCGTTGACACAAAGGGCGACCTCGATGGTCGCTCCAAGTACGCATACACGGCCAAACCCGGCGCTGTCATCAAGGACATGATGGGCGTAGCCAATTTCAGCACGCAAGCTCTGACATTAAAAATCGAAGCAATCGATGCATTCAACACGGCAGAAGGGCAATTCGCCCTGTTGCAAACTGGCGAGAAGTCAACGGATCTTGGCGCTTGGATCACTGGTAAGGAAACGCGCGTCACCGTGCCGGCACGCACTCGTTTGAGCATTCCCTTCACTCTTCGCGTACCAGCTGATGCATCTCCTGGCGATCACATTGCAGGTCTCGTGGCCACAGCGGTCCAAGGCGGTACAGGTTCAAAGGAACAGAAAGTTGCAGTCAATTTCCGGACCGGAACGCGCGTGTACCTGCGGGTCACCGGCGCCATCAAAGCCCGGTTGGCCATTGAAAATGTCTCAGCCGAGTATTCACAGACCATCAACCCGTTAGGTCGCGGCAAGGCCGTAATTAACTATCGCGTGGTGAACCGCGGAAATGTGCGCTTGGCTGGAAGTGGAACCATCACGGTTCAGAGCATCAATGGTGTCAATGTTGCTCCCAGTCAAAATGTTTCCGTCAGTGAACTTCTCCCTGGTCAATTCGCTGACGTCTCCGTGGAAATCAATGATGTTGCTCCTGTCGGATTGTTGAAGGCAACGATCGAGCTCAAGCCGATTGCAGCTCGCGGGGTAAGCGCGCCGACGCTCACTGATGCCCGGGCGAGTGTCTGGTTCGCGGCCTTCTCCGTCTCACTAGGACTCCTGCTGTTCGGCTTGGTGACCTTCCTCGTCTTGTGGATGCTCCAAATCCGACCAGGCATTAGCGGCCCGGGTGGCAACGCATCCGATTCCAATGATGATCCAGCCCCGGCTGGCCCGAGTAGTAACTCTGTTGATTCCGACGTTGACTTAGGAGCCCTGGTCTAAATGTTTTCGCGTATTTCGGCCGTTGCGATCGCAAGCCTTGTTCTTGGTGGATTGATGGTTACCGGTTCGCCAGCTCAGGCTGCCACGCTCGGAGACTTAACTGTCTCTCCTGGCAAGGGCAATGACGGTTCAGTGGTGACGCTGACCACGTCAGGTCCGTGCCCTCGCGACGCAACTAACGTCCTCGCGACGATCTTTGGCTCAGGATTTGCAACGGGCCAGAACCTGATCGGGAATTCACCGTTGCGTATTTACCCCCGAACCACAGACGGTGGATACATCATCCCGTTGCAGTACACGTTGGGAGACACCGCAAAGCTTCAACGGGTGTACAAGGGACTTTCTGGGACGTACAAGGTCGTGGTCACCTGTCGTGGGGTGATTAAGCCGCAAGACTTGGGACAATTTGTTGGAAGCGTGTCGTTCTCCAACAAAATTGCTCAGGACGGTTCACGGAAATACACCGCAAAGAATCCCGCAACTACCCCGGCACCAACGGCCGGAGCGAGCGGTACAACCAAGGGTTCAACGCAGGTTCAGGCACAGCCAACCCCACAGGGGTTGACCCCTGATGGCGGAAGTAACCAAGCGGTAAATGGTGGCGACTCAAGTGGTTCAAACGGTGCGAGTTCGGGCCTACCCCTTGTGTTGATCGTCTTGGCGATTGCCTTGCTGGCCGGATCGCTTGCCCTTGTTCGTCGATCCGCAAGAACCCACCAGCGCTAAAGATGCATATTTCATTCCAACCATCACTCAAAGGAAAAGGGACGATGACTCGAACTGTTCGCAGAGGTGCAGCTATTTTCACAACTGCAGGCTTGGTGCTTGCTGGCCTAGTGCTACTCAGTGCACCCGCACAGGCCGCCAATCTTGGTGCGCTGACCATCGCACCGAGTTCAGGAAACCTTCAGAGTGTGATTACGGTTTCGACGCCAGCTCCGTGCGATCAGGGCACAAATATCAAGGTCACGGTCGCAGGAACTGGTGTCCAGACTGCAACAGAAAATATTGTGGGTAACTCAAGCATCGCTGGCTATCCGCAGAACTTGGCCGGTGGGTTTGATGTGCTCTTCTCGGACACCTTGGCTGGTTGGGGCACCACACAGTCCCCAGCGCTGACGTCCTTTAGTGGCCGGTACGACTTTTCCGTGGTCTGCAAGAACAACTTTGGAAGCACCACGTATGGCACGTTCACTGGGTCGATTTTTTTCACCTCTGGGTCCACGTGGACTAGTGCCAAGCCGGCAACAACCACCACGCTGACGGCAACTCCGCCGAGCAGCTCCTACCAAGGCGAAAACGTTCACTTGGAAGCAGCGGTTACTCCATTAGGAGTGGCTGGAACTGTGCAGTTCAAAGACGGCGCTGTAGATCTTGAAAGCGTCTCGCCTTCCCCTACCACCGGTGTAGCAAGTCTCGACACCACAGCCCTTACCGTCGGCCCACACACTCTTACAGCGGTATTCACGCCCGCTGACGCACTTTCCTTCGGGGAATCAACATCAAATTCGGTGTCCTACGAAATTTTGACTCCAGCAGCGCCATCGGTCGTTACGGCAGCGACGGCCTCGGGCACCTACAAGGTCGGGTACACGTTGACCTGCTCCGCGACATTCCAAGGAGCATCGTCAACGCTGTATGCATGGCGCAACAACGGCGTCCCGATTGCCGGCCAGGTGGCCAGGACGTTTTACCTTGCAGGCGGGTACTACAACCGACCCATATCTTGCGTCGCAACCGGTCGCAACACATATGGAGACACTCCGGCGATAAGCGCTAACCACCTCATCGCGTTGGGAACTAAACCTGCCCTGCGTAGGGCGCCCGTGATCTCAGGAATTGTCAAGGTTGGTAAGACGATTTCAACCAGCAAGGGCCTTTGGTCGCTAGCTGGCTTGACCTACTCGTACCAGTGGAAGCGCAATGGTGTGGCGATCAGCGGCACCACGGCTAAGAAGATCTCGTACAAGGTGGTGGCCAAGGACAAGGGCAAGTACTTAACGTGCACGGTCACCGTGCGCAAGGCAGGCTATGCCAGCAATGCTGCAACTACGGCCAAGAAGAAGGCCGCCTAGTCCTATGACGACCACTTCCGCACAACGCACCTCAGACCCTGATGTCACATCAGGGTCTGAGGTCGTGCGGTCGTCTGCGGATCCCAAGAGCTCGTCACCGGCTGAAGTCAACCAAGGCACCGTCATGTCACAGCGCCTGTTGGTGGGTGCGAGCTTGTGCGTCCTGGCAGCCTTGCTCTTTGGCTTTCTGGTGAACCTGACTCTCGTGGGATCCTTGAAGCACTCTCGCGATCAAGTTGTCGCCTTTGACACCTTGCGAACCACACTAGCCAAGGCCACCGCTCCGGTGGGGCCAAGCGACTCGGCTGGGAAATTGCTTCCGCTGGGGACACCAGTTGCATTGATCAAGATTCCGAAATTGGGTATTGAGCAAACAGTCCTCGAAGGAACAACATCTCGAGTCCTGGTGAGCGGACCGGGGCATCAACGAAGTTCTGCGATGCCTGGACAAGCGGGGTCGGTGATCATCATGGGCCGCAAGGATGCCTACGGCGGTCCCTTCAGTGGCGTGAAGAACATGTATCGCGGCCAGTTGATTGAAACCACATCGGGACAGGGAAAGGCCACGTACAAAGTGATCGCCGTCTCTCGTGGTGACAAGGCCTCGGTCGCCCCGGCTAACCTGCCCGCAAATCGCTTGACTCTGATTACCGCGAGCGGGTATCGGTTTGTTCCATCTGGCATCACCCGGGTTGATGCAGAGTTGATTACTCCGGCTCAAAATCCCCCGGCCCAACTTCTTTCGGATGCTTCGTTGACACCAGCAGAAGCGGCGTTGGCTGGCGACACAAGCGCATGGATTGCCTTGGTCTTTTGGATCCAGGCACTCCTGATTGCATCTGTAGGGATGACCTGGGCATGGATTCGCTGGGGAAAGTGGCAAGCCTGGATCGTTGGCGTGCCCGTCGTTTTGTTCATCGGTTTGTCTTTAGCCGGACAAGCATCGTTGTTGCTACCTAATCTGATCTAAGGAGAGACCATGTCCAACCTGAATGGAGACACCATTGTGTTGCCAGCGGTAAGTGATGTTGCAAGCCTGAAGGAAACCGATTCCACGGTTCCCGTAAGCGGCAACCAAAGTGCCCTAGAGGCGCGCGAGATCACGGCATGGTTTGGCACCAACAAGGTGCTGGACCGCGTCTCTTTGACCATGCCAGCTGGTCAGGTCACTGCACTGATTGGGCCGTCGGGGTGTGGTAAGTCCACCTTCCTACGCACCTTGAACCGCATGCACGAACTGATCCCAAGTGCCAGCTTTGCTGGTGAGGTTTTGCTTGACGGTGAAGACCTGTACGCACCTGATCGTCGACTCACGGATGCTCGTCGTCACGTGGGAATGGTGTTCCAAAAGCCCAACCCGTTCCCTGCAATGTCGATCTATGACAACGTACTGGCGGGCTTGAAGCTGACGGGCACGAAGGCTCATCGCGATGAAAAGGACGCTTTGGTCGAAGAGTGCCTGACTAAAGCGGGTTTGTGGAAAGAAACAAAGGACCGGTTGCGTCAACCCGGCGGTGCGCTATCCGGCGGCCAGCAACAGCGACTGTGTATTGCGCGTGCGTTGGCCGTTCGCCCGCAGGTGTTGCTCATGGACGAACCATGTTCGGCCCTAGACCCCACGTCGACGCGTCGCATCGAGCAGACCATTCGTGAACTCGTTGAGGAAGTCACGATTGTCATCGTGACTCACAACATGCAGCAAGCACAGCGCGTGTCTGAACAGTGTGCGTTCTTCTTGGCCGAACAGGGAACTCCTGGCGTCATTGTTGAATACGGCCCCACCGAAGCGATGTTTGACGAGCCGTCAGACCCACGCACCTTTGACTACGTGCACGGACGCTTTGGATAAAGCGCTACACGTGTGAGCGCAAGAACTCAATATCGGCAATATGGCCTTCTGCCCCGCCTGGTGTTTCACACACGGTGGGGCAGTTTGCTGACTTGATCACTTCAACGATGGCCTGGGAATCGATGGTGCCGGAGGAGAAGTTGTCGTGGCGGTCACGACCAGAATCAAAGCCATCACGCGAGTTGTTGGCATGAATCAAGTCGATGCGCCCGGTGATCGCCTTGATGCGGTCAACCGCGTTGACCAGTTCAATGCCACCAGCCCAGGCATGGCATGTGTCCAGGCAAAAACCGACATCTTGACCGTCCAGAGCGGTCCAGAGCTGGTCAATGGCTTCCAGTCTGCGTGCCATCGCGCGATCCCCGCCAGCCGTGTTTTCGATCAGCACAGGAACCTTTTGATCCATTGACTCAAAGGCCTTGCGCCAGTTATCAAATCCCACTGCAGGATCGTCATCTTTGGTGACGTGGCCACCATGGACGATCACACCACTAGCGCCACACTCGCTGGCGAGGTCAACGGTTTGTTGCAACAGTTTGCGCGACGGAATGCGAATGCGGTTGTTGGTCGACGCGACATTGATGATGTAGGGCGAATGCACGAAGAGTTGGACGTTGGCGGTTTCCAGGCTTGCCTTCAGTGCAGCTGCGCCACCGTCAAAGGCGACGCTGGGTTTGGTCCATTTTTGTGGATCACCGAGAAAGATTTGGATCACTTCCGCGCCACGCTCTTGTGCGTCTGCAACGGGGTTGAGCTGGTCTACGTGCGAGCCGATCCTCATGAGGTCAGCCTAGGAGAGTGGCTCAATTGATGGCGAACCAGAAGTTCACGGCCGCGAAGGTGCCGGACAGGATCCAACCGGGCATCAAGATCCAGCGCTCCCGGGTGTTGGTGGACGTCATCTGGGCGTACATGGAAATAAGGAAGCCCAAGGCGCCAAGCACAACGCCGGCCCAGTGGGCGGTCGTGGCGATGTCGAAGCTTTCGCCCACCGCCAGCATGACGGTAATCACGCCTAGAACCAGACAAAGGAACGCGATCCCATTGCTACGTGTTTTGGTCTGAGTGGGGGACATTGACGTTACCTGTGACATCTCAACTCCTGTAGGCGTGCGGTATGCCCCCAGACTAGACCTTGTGCCTAGCGGATCAAGGGACATTGGTACTGTTTGACGTTCCTGCTACGACGCAGGTGCCCTCCTGCCACGGATCGACCGTGGCCGATTAGTCCAAAGGAGGTGGGTTAATTTATGCGTCGTTACGAAATGATGGTCATTCTCGACCCCGATCTGGAAGAGCGCACTGTCGCTCCTTCGCTGGATACGTTCCTCAATGTCGTTCGGCAATCCGGTGGCAATGTCGACAACGTTGACATCTGGGGTCGTCGTCGTTTGGCCTACGAGATCCAGAAGAAGTCAGACGGCATCTATGCCGTTATTGACATGACGTGTGAACCAGCCGCTGTGAAGGAGCTGGACCGTCAGCTCAATCTCAACGAGTCGGTTCTGCGTACCAAGGTTCTTCGTCCGGATGCGAAGTAGGTAGCACCATGGCACAAGGTGATGTTCAAATCACGGTCGTGGGCAACCTCACTGCTGACCCCGAATTGCGGTTCACCGCAAACGGATTAGCAGTTGTCAACTTCACCGTTGCTTCAACTTCGCGCGCGTTTGACAAGGCATCCAACGAATGGAAAGACGGCGACACCGTTTTTCTGCGTTGCAGTGTGTGGCGTCAATATGCCGAGAACGTTGCAGAGTCTTTGACTAAGGGCATGCGCGTCATGGTTACTGGTCGCCTCAAGGTGCGCCAGTACGAAGCTCGCGATGGCTCCAAGGGCACCTCGGTTGAATGCGAAGTCGATGACGTTGGCCCGGTGTTGCGCACTGCAACCGCCAAGGTCACACGCGTCTCTCGCGGCGAGGGTGGATTTGGTGGCGGCAACGCTGCTTCTGCTCCCGCGGACGATCCCTGGGCCACGCCTGCCCCCTCTGGTGGCGGCGATGGTGGTTGGGGAGCCCCAGCCGCCGAAGAACCCCCCTTCTAATCTCACTCACTAGGAAGAATTGCTATGAAGCCATCAAACAAAGCTCCGCTTCGTAAGCCGAAGAAGAAGAGCAATCCGCTCAAGGCTGCGAAGGTCGAGTACATCGACTACAAAGACACCGCATTGCTGCGCAAGTTCATTTCAGACCGCGGCAAGATCCGTGCACGTCGTGTCACTGGTGTGACCGTGCAACAACAGCGTCAACTCGCCAAGGCGGTTAAGAACGCTCGCGAAATGGCTCTGCTTCCCTACACCTCATCAGCGCGCTGAGTTAGGACATCAACATGAAACTCATTCTCACTCAAGAGGTCACCGGCCTTGGTGCACCTGGCGACGTCGTCGAGGTCAAGGACGGTTACGGCCGCAACTTCCTCGTTCCTCGTGGCTTGGCATTGCGCTGGACTCGCGGTGGCGAAAAGCAGATCGTGCAGATCAAGCGGGCGCGTTCGGCGCGCGAGATCCGCGACCTCGATCACGCTAACGATGTCAAGGCACAACTGGGCGGAATCACCGTTGTTTTGCGCACCAATGCAGGTGATGCTGGTCGCCTGTTCGGGTCAGTAACCACAACTGATGTTGCTGCCGCCATCATCGAATCTGGTGGCCCGGACTTGGATAAGCGCAGCATCTCCATTGCTACCGCTATCAAGACCCTCGGCAACCACACGGTGTCGATCAAGCTCCACCCAGAAGTGACCGTGGAACAAGCCATCACAGTGGCCGCCCACTAGGTCCCTCCCGTACGTCAGTTCTTGCCGGTCCCTACCTCGTGGGGGCCGGCAAAAACTTTTTGTCCACAGGAAAGACCGGCGTTGGGCCCAGGCAGGGGGCGGATCAGCGGGAAAAAAAATTTCAGGCTCCACAAGGCGCTCCCCAGTTCTGTGACACTCTCCCCAGGCCTATCCACGGCTTATCCACAGGTTCGTCCACAGGCAGATTTGGTCTGGGCCTGAACAGCCCACAGACTGTCGGTTACCAGGGCGAAGATGGTCTGGAGAACGCGCGCACGCGACCCCTGAGAGGCAAGAATCCATGAGTTTGGCCGAAGTCCCGCCGTTGGCAAGTCCCAGTTTGGAGCGCACTCCGCCACAGGATGTGGCTGCTGAACAGTCGGTCTTGGGCGGCATGTTGCTCAGCAAAGATGCGATTGCTGACGTGGTCGAAGTGGTGCGCAGTACCGACTTTTATAAGCCAGCTCACGAGACAATTTTTGACATAATTCTTGACCTTTATGGTCGTGGTGAACCGGCTGACGCTGTCACTGTTGCTGGCCGCTTGACTACTAGTGGCGAACTCGCGCGCATCGGTGGTGCCCCGTACTTACACACTCTTGTTTCCTCCGTTCCCACCGCCGCCAATGCTGGGTACTACGCGCGCATTGTTCGCGAGCGTGCGATTTTGCGCCGATTGGTTGAAGCCGGAACCCGGATTGTTCA
Organism: Actinomycetes bacterium; assembly: GCA_037130835.1. GTDB lineage: Bacteria > Actinomycetota > Actinomycetes > UBA12327 > UBA12327 > AcAMD-2. The sequence continues at coordinate 4,061 of JBAXSF010000025.1, read as the reverse complement.
AATGGGTTATGCCGCTGATGGCACCGAAGTCGACGACGTGGTGGACCAAGCGCAAGCCGCCGTGTACGAAGTGACGGAGCGTCGTGCCAGCGAGGACTACCTCCCGCTGGCGGGAATTCTGCAAGGCACGGTCGATGAGATTGATGCAATTCAGGCGCACGGTGGTGGGTTTAGTGGCGTCCCGACCGGCTTGGTGGATCTGGACAAGCTCACCCATGGTTGGCATCCAGGCCAGTTGATTGTGGTGGCGGCCCGCCCTGGTTTTGGTAAGTCAACGTTGGGCCTGGATTTCGCCCGCTCGGCCAGCATCAAGCACGACATGACCAGCGTGATCTTCTCCCTGGAAATGAGTCGCAACGAAATCGCTATGCGTTTGCTGTCGGCCGAAAGTGGCGTGCCACTGACCAACATGCGTGCGGGTACCTTGAGCGAGCCACAGTGGAAAGAAATCGCCAAGCACATGGGCCGGGTCAACAACGCTCCGTTGTTCATTGATGACTCGGCCAACATGTCCATGATGGAAATTCGCGCCAAGTGCCGACGTTTGAAGCAACGCCATGACCTCAAGCTCATCGTTGTTGACTACTTGCAGTTGATGTCCAGCGGTAAGCGTGTGGAAAGCCGACAGCAGGAAGTCTCGGAATTCTCCCGCTCCATGAAGTTGCTGGCCAAGGAGCTCGAAGTCCCCGTCATCGCCATCAGCCAGCTGAATCGTGCCTCCGAAGCGCGCGCTGACAAGCGGCCGATGCTGTCGGACTTGCGAGAATCAGGTGCGATCGAACAGGACGCTGACGTCGTGATCTTGATTCACCGCGAAGATGCTTACGACAAGGAAGTGCGTCCGGGTGAGGCTGACTTGATCGTGGCCAAGCAGCGCAATGGCCCCACCGATCACGTGTCTGTGTCCTTCTTGGGTCACTACAGCCGCTTCGCCGACATGGCACGCATTTAAGTCAGGATCGGCGTACGCCAACAATCGTTAAGTCGTCCACTCGCCATTGATCCGCACGCTCTCGTGCGGCGGCAGCAAGACGCTCAATGCCACCTCGCAGTGAATCGGACGTGGCCATCAACGTCGCGATGTAGTCGTCCGGCCACGCATCCTTGAGTTCTACACCATCGCTGTCTTGTGACTCGGTAAATCCATCCGAGACAAAAAGTACGGTGGATTCGCTAGCCAACTTGGTTTTGTTCATGGTCCAGGCACCACCAAGTCCGCTGAGTAACGGACCGGTGGGATCAAGGTGGGCGGTAACGGTCCGGCGATCAACGATCATTGGCGCAGGGTGGCCGGCATTAGCCCACACCACTTCGCCAGCTCCGGAAATAGTGACCACACAGGCGGTGGCAAAGCGTTCACTTTCTCCACTCAAGGTGCTGGCGGCTGCCTCGAGAGCGGAGCGTGGACTGCCGCCAGTATCTAGGGCTGCAGTCATCGCGTATTTGATTTTGAGGGCGGTTAATCCGGCCAGGGGTCCGTGCCCAGAGACATCCACGAGCGTGATGGCTAAGCGACCATCGGCCAGAACCTGAGTAGTGAACCAGTCGCCAGCTAGGACTCCTTCAGCTGGCAACATCAACCCAGCGGTTTCGAGGCCAGGGATCGTGGCGGTGGTTGCGGTGACACGATCTTGGAGTTCCCGGCGCAATGCAGCAACGACCGGGCCTCGTTGGTCGAGGGCTTCGCGTGCGGCGATGGCTTCATCAATTTCAAGGACGAGGCGCCGGCGCATGTCTTCGGCGTCTTGGGCCGTTTGAGCGATTTCGGCAGGCCCAGTTGCGCCGATTTGATGAGTGGTGTCACCGTCCGCAACTCGGCGCAGGTCGGCGGCGACATCAATGAGGGGTTGGGTCACCCAGCGGCGAAGTCCCCAACGTAGAACAAGAACCAGAAGGAGAATTCCGATCAGAGAAACCGTGAGAGATGACTTCAAGATGGTCAAGGATTGAGCAGTGTCATCGGTTGCCTGCGTGCGCCACAAGTACAAATCGGTTTGTAATGCGCTGAGGTTGGCTCGCAAGGTGTCGGTTTGCTTAGCCGCCGCGGTTGATGCGGCTGCCTCGCGCGCCTTGGCTCGTTGGCCGGCCGAGGTCGCTGACATCGTGGGCGAAATGACTGTCGTGAACCAATCAAGATATGAGGCTTCAAGCTTTTTGCTGGCTTGATGTGTGCGTTCGTCCCCTTGCGCAGTTTCACTCAGGGAGCGCAGCCCAGAACGCACGAGATTGTCGGCGACAGCGTTTTCATTGCGAGCAGCAACGGCTTGAGTTAGCGCGTAACGGGAAGCCGTGAGGTCAACATCAAGGATGTTGAGGGCAATGTCACTGGCAGTACGCACGGAAGGCTGGACTTGATTGGTAACGATGGAGCCTGAGTTTGAGACCATCGCAAGACGTGAGCTCACCAAAGCCGCAAAAACCACTAGGGCAAGCAGAACGACAGCAAGAACAATCTGTAATCGCCGGCGAATACCCATAAAGGCAAGGCTAGGTCTAGGCTCACAGTTGTGGCGCCTGCACACTCCGAACCGGAACTTCGAGCATCGCTTGATGCTGTCCCGCGCTATCGAGCCGGAGCTCCTCCTCCTCCTGGTCCAGCGGGAATGGTTGCCTACAAAGTGGCTTCGAACGAGAACCCGTATCCGCCCTTGCCGGGAGTCTTAGCAGCCATCAGCGATGCTGCAACGGGTATTAACCGTTATCCCGATTTTGGATCGTCACGACTCGTTGCTGAACTTGCCCGGACGCTGGGCGTGAACCCTGATCAACTCGCCTTAGGCACCGGCTCGGTGTCGTTGTTGGAATATGCGGCGCAGATTACGTGTGCGGATAACGACGAGGTCGTTTTTGCTTGGCCCTCTTTTGAGGCGTACCCGATTGTGACCGCGGTGGCTGGTGCACAAGCGGTTCACATCCCGCTCACTAGTGATCATCACCATGATCTTGACGCGATGCTTGCGGCGATCACGTCTCGCACGCGGTTGGTCATCGTGTGTAGTCCAAATAATCCGACCGGCACAGCGGTGGAGCGGTCCGCCTTGGTGGACTTTCTCAACAAGGTGCCGTCACGGATTTTGGTTGTACTCGATGAGGCGTATACCGAATTCGTTTCCGATGATGCATCGTTTGATTCCCTGGAGTTGATGTCACAGTTCCCCAATGTGTGCATCTTGCGCACGTTTTCGAAGGCGTATGGCTTGGCCGCTATTCGACTGGGGTATGCGATTGCCTCCGAAAATGTGGCGAGTGCCCTTCGAGCCGTGGCTTTACCGTTTGGCATTTCATCGGTGGCACAAGCTGCCGGCTTAGCTGCGCTCGCCTCGCCAGCTCAACGAGAACTTCAAGCCCGCATCGCGCAACTCAACCTCGAGCGCGAGCGCGTAGTAGCAGCTTTGGGCTCACTGTGTGCTGCGAATCCTGAAGGCAACTTTGTGTGGTTGCCGCTGGGCGAACGCTCGTCTGAATTTGCTCAAGAGTGCCAGGATCAAGCATTGTCAGTTCGCCTATTTGTAGGGGTGGGCGTGCGCGCGACGATTGCGGAACCGCAAGCCAACGATCGCCTCATTGCCATAGCGCGTGGGTTTATGAGTTGACCACGCCGGCTTATAAAGGGGCCGTACACAGTCCCTGGGGCCGTACCCTTCACCTGTGACTGTGGAGGCGTTGCCCCAAGCCTGGGAACAGGTATGGCGAGCTGCGCCGGAAGCGGTGGTGCTGATCGATAGATCGGGACAGATGCATTCAGCACAAGAGGTGTTGGACGAAAGTTCTCAGCGAGCCGCTTCGCTTGCCGCCAGTGGTGTGCGAACAGGGTCAACCGTGTTGATGTCGTGCTCACCCAGTGTTGATTTGATCTTGACCTACATCGCGCTAATGCGTTTAGGGGTGACGATCGTGCCGGCTAACACCGGATACACCGATCGCGAACTCGAATACATTGTTGATGATGCCAAGCCGGTGGCCGCCGTCGTTGATGAACCAGCGAAACTCCGCTGGCTTGAGCGCCACGGTGTCGAGATGGTGATCGGGCCGGCCCTTGACCTTCCGCAGGCTCCGGTCAC
>JBAXSF010000024.1:0-13146 GCA_037130835.1 Actinomycetes bacterium | reverse complement strand
CCGGCGCTGATGCAGGACGAGGTCTTGCCGAAACTGTCCTTGACTAGCGTTCCTAGGCCGAAGACGATAGCCACGATGACGGCAGCGATAGCTGCAATTAGCAGGCCGTATTCAACAGCGGAAGCACCCTCATCATTGGTTAATTTCATGGTGTCAGGGTACCTCAGCCACGCCCCTCCGAGGTGATCAAACCCATATTTAGGGCCGTCATTAAGGCCTGGGCGCGGTTTGCGGCGCCCAATTTCTCGTACAGCTTGCTCACGTGGGTCTTGGTAGTGGATTGGCTGATGTAGAGCTGCTTGGAGATTTCAGCGACCCCGAGGCCATCGGCCAGGAGATTGAGGACCTCTCGTTCGCGTGGGGACAGTTGGGGTCCGGAGGGGCTCAGGCGCCGCTGCATGGCTTCGGCGAGGTTCGGAGCGCTAAACGATCCTGGCATCGCGACGGCGTGACGAGCTGCCGCCATTACATCCTCGGCGGGGGCATCTTTTGAAACAAAAGCGGACGCACCATTGTCTAGTGCACCAAAGAGGTATTCATCGCCGGAATACATCGACAAGACCACGATTCCTAGCGCCGGATTGTTGCCGCGCAACTCCTTGACTAAGTCCAAGCCACTGCCATCGGGTAACCGAATGTCGACGATGACCACTTGCGGCGGACTTTGGACAATCTCTTTACGTGCTTCGGCCAACGATCCTGCTTCTGCCACCACGGTGAATTCGCCGCCGCGTTCGAAGGCCCGACGCAGTCCCTGCCGGATGAGTTCGTGATCGTCAATCAAAATCACGGAAGTGGGCGTATCGCCAGCCATGAAGAATTCCTCCTTGGGGTGAACCTGCGTTCACTCACCTGTATTCGTTCTAGTGTGCCTGAGGATGGGGGGTAGAGCCAGATCAGGCGCGCGAAACGCGCACGATAGTTCCTCCGGTGTCGCGGGCGCCCACTTCAAGGGCTCCACCAATACGTTCGGCGCGCTCACTCATAATCTTGAGACCGTAGGAGTCCTCGCGTCCCTGGCCAAGCCCCTGTCCGTCGTCTTCCACGGTGATGTCAAACAGGGGAGGCCTAATTTGACTCGAAATCCAGATGTTTTCGGGATGGGCATGCTTGCGCGCGTTGCCAAGTGCCTCTTGCACGATGCGAAGGAGTTCCGCCTCCACATCGATACTGAGCCGCTCGGAGGCCTCTTGGAGGGAGAGGTGGACTTCAATGTGTGAGCCGATCGCCTGCGAACGCACGTATTCGGTGAGAGCTACGTTTAAGCTCATGCCGGCCGAGACATCACTACGTAAGTCGAAAATAGACAGGCGCAATTCGGAAATGATCCGAGTAACTTCCCGTCGCAGATTTGAAAGTCCAGCGCTTGTAGCGGGATCGGTATGCGTCGCCCCTAGATCATCAATGGCATAACCAAGGGATGCGAGTTCTTGAGCGACACCATCATGGATATCGCGGGCCAACCGGCGGCGTTCCTCCGATGTCGCACTAGAGCGAATGTCAGAAAACAAGAGGGCGGCGTCGAGGCGAATGGCATAGATGTCGGCGCTTGTCGTGGCCTCGGATAGTTCCTGATCTGTGAATGGTGAAGAGTTTCGTTCAACACCGATCATTGCGAGAGTTCGATCGCCCACTCGAAGGGGGATTACCGCGCCGAAGGTGGACTGTTCAATAAGGCTCAAGCCAACGTTGTTGGTCTGGATTTGCCCATCAGCCCAGGCCGTGGCCCACAGGGAATCGCCGGAAGAACTGGGAACCCACTGCTCGGGACGCACTCCTCGTGCGCTCAGCGGGCGAAAATCAGTGCCATCGCCGGGAGCATAGGTTGCTCCGCGCTCGGCAGACATGGTCGATAGCAGGTCGTCAAGCAGGCTTTCGGTCAAGGTCGTGGCGTCAAGGCCAACGGAGAGTTGACGCGAAACTTGTCGCAATTGGTCAAGCAGCCGGTAAGCCGATTCGTAGGCTGCTAGATCTGGGTCGTTTGAAGTTACGAGAATGCGTTTTGCCCACGATGCGATGAGCCCCACGGCCATAGACACAACAAGCCATTGGGCAACCAACGAGACCTGAGCTAAGCCAGCATCGGAGTTCAGGTCTGGTTGAGTGCTCAACCACAGGATCCCACCGGAGATCACCACGCTGACAGCAACACCACCAAAGCCTCGACTTATGCCGATCGCTAAAGCGGGTACCAGAAGGTACGGAAGGAGCGTGTCACTGAGCGGGCTTGAGTAGGCGATGATTGCCGCCGCCGCAAGTCCTTCAAGGAATGGAATTGCAGAGGTCAGCAGACTTTGTGGGTAGGGGAGCGAAGCCAGAACCGCAATAATGAAGAGTGCGCCTACAGGGAGGGCGTGAACTCGTTGTGCAGGAATGACGATGGTGAGCGTGAAGCACATCGCAAAAATCACGGCGCGTGCAACAAGAACAATGGGTAAGCGGTGAGCCTGGGCTGGGTTGATAGATCGGGTGGGAAGCAGCATGCTCATGGGCTGAGCATCGCAGAGGATGGGCGGATTCTCAATTCCGGCGGTGCGTGGCGCGGCCTCGGAACAGGCTTACTTACCGGACAGCGAACTAAAGATCGAGATGACCGCTGGTCCCAAGATGACAATGAACAAGACGGGCAAGATACAAAAGATCAACGGGAACAAGATCTTGACCGGCACTTTCTGGGCCATCTCTTCGGCTCGCTGCGAGCGCTTGGTACGCATCTCTCCTGCCTGGATCCGCAAGACGTTAGCGACTGGAATACCCAAGCGCTCGGCTTGAACCATCGACGAGGCGAAGTTGCGTAGTTCAGGAATATCAGAGCGTTCGCCCATTGCGCGGATAGCGTCTGAACGACTTAACCCAATTTGCATTTCCTGCAGGAGCCGAAAGAACTCTTCGGCCAGCGGTCCGGTGGTGTTTCGTGCCACCTGGGAAACGGCAGAGTCAAAGGCCATTCCCGATTCGACAGAGATGGTCAATAGGTCAAGGGCATCGGGGAGGTCGCGCGCCATTTGCTGGGTGCGGTTGTATCCGACTTGATAGAGCGCGATGTTAGGTCCGAAATAGCCCAAGAGGGCCGAGACGACGATAAGTCCGAGGATGGTTGAGAAGCCGCTCTGGAAGAGCAAGCCGATCAGGAGTCCAAGGAGCGCTCCGCCGATGAGACCAAGCATCTTGAACGCGATGATGCGGTTGACGTCCCAATTCTCTGGGTTGCCAGCAATGTCAAGGCGACGACGGATACGCGCGGCTTGGTCGTCAGGCGTGAACCTGCGACCCCACGCAGTGAGCTTCTCAAATGTCGGCGCGACAACGCGATCAGTGAACGGCGTATCAAGTTGCGACGGGGGGCGATCGTCTTCATGCATGCCCTGAATGGCGGCTAGGGAGCGATTGACCTCTTGGCGATTCATGAATGCGGTGCTCAGGGTCAAAACGAGCAGCGCGAGGCCAGCAAACAAAACGATGATGCCGAGTAACAGGATCACAATGGCCATGTCACACCTCCACCTTGACGGTCTTCATGAGCCAGGCAATTCCTACTGCAAGCAAAATTCCCGCAAAGATCAGGAGCGCCAAGCCCAATGGGGTGCCAAAAAGTGGCGCCAAGTACTCCGGACGCGTGAGTAACAGAAATAGCGTGAAGACAACGGGCAGCGCACCCAAGATCCAGGCTGACAGTCGACCTTCAGCGGACAACGTGGAGACTTGACGGCGTAGTCGTTCACGCTCGCGCATAGTCGCTGCGACGGTGGTCAAAACCTCGGCGAGGTTTCCGCCGACTTCACGCTGAATGCGAATGGCCATGACTACCCACGAGAAGTCCACGCTTTGCATGCGGTCGGCTACATCTTCAAGGGCTTTTTCCATCTGAACACCGAGTCGTGATTCAGCCAGGGCTCGACGCAGCTCGCCATTCATGGGTGGTGATGAGTCCGTAACGAGCGTGTCGATGGCTTGTGGAAGTGACAACCCGGACGCGATGCTTCCGGCCATGAGTTGCAAGGTGTCAGGGAGCTGGGATTGGAAAGCAGCTTTGCGCCGGTCTTCACGGAACGTGAGGAAAAGGAACGGTGCAACAACGCCGATGATCACACCAAGGATTGCTGGAAGCAGTTTGCCGCCAGACAGCAACAACAGCAAGATGGCTAATCCGATGGTTAAACCGCTGTGAATAAGCAGCCATTCTCCGGACTTCAATGGCAAGCCAGCGCGCTCGAGGCGCATTCCCATCATCGAGTCAAATTCCCGGCTGACCATGACCTTGTTGGCGAAATCCTTCGCCGTTTCAGAAACGCTGGTGTCGGATCGGGCCCCTCTATCGCTTGAGCCACGACCGGTAAGGGTGTAAATCGACAGCCTGCGTGCGACGTTCTGCTGGCGACGCTTAGGCAAGGATGCCGAGTTCAGCACCGTGATGAGCAGGAAAGCAATGCCACCAAAGAGCAAGATGGCTGCCAGTGCAATCACCCAGATGCCGGAGAACAGATTTGTTGATTGCTTGACGGGAGCCGGGCCCGCTGCATTTGGATCGGCAGTCACTTCCGCACTGGGGATGGTAGTGAAGGCGGCATCGCTGATTTGAACGCCACCAGCATTTCCCACAACATTGATGTTGCCAGCCGTTCCTAGCAGCTCTGGAGGAATCTGAGCCTCAATAGTGACTTGGTTTCCGATGTCACGAGCTGCCGCGCTGAAGGCGCTAGTGAGTTGGTTGACGTCTGTTGTACTGATGACTTGGCCACGACCGCTTTGTGCCAACGATTGCAAAGCAGCAATCTGATTGGGTTCGGTTCCGAGCGAAACTGCATCGAGGATCGCACCACTTCGCTTCACGGCCACCTTGGTGTCCAGAAGCGAGGTGGTGCTGCTGGTGTCTGCGCCATCGCTAAAAATGACGATGGTGCGCGGACCTGATTTCCCTACCGCCTGCGTGGCAACGGTGACGCCGTTGTACAGGGCGGTGCTGCCCTCTGCTGTCAACTCGTTGATCGCTTTGCTGACTGCTTGCCGGTCGGTAGTCGGCCTGATCAACTCTCCCGCAGTGGTGCCGAAGGTGACCAGGCCAATCTTTGCGCTGGGTGGGACCGTGGTGAGGAATGCTTGGGCAGCCGCCTTTGCGGACACTAAACGTTGCCCGGCCATGCTGCCTGAGGTATCCATGACCAGAACCGCAGTTGGGGCTTGGGAGCCAGCTGCACCAATGGGTTGCGCGGTTGAAGGCAGGGTGGTGGAGCCTTGACTGACGGCGATAGAGGCCGGGTCAATGGATTGGCCAGCATCAAGCCCTGTTGCAGAAAAAACCAACGACATCTTTTGACCGTTGACTTCTACTGAGGAAATACGACCTTGCGGTGCAGCAAAAGCAGCGGGTGCGGAGAGGAACAGCAAGCAAGCAATGATTCCCAAACAAAGGACACTCGCGGACAACCGTGAGCGAAAATTCAGCGCCGCAATGAAGGACACGGGTTACCGGCCTTCGAAGGTTTCGAAGGTAAAGGCTGCGTCATCAAGCTTGATTCCGCCGGCGGCCAACTTTTCTTCGAAGTGGGGGCGCAAACCCGTGGACTTCAAGCGCCCCAGGCTGCGTCCTTCGTCATCAAATCCCATGTCAAAGTCAAAACGGAACAAATCCTGCATGGTGATGATGTCGCCTTCCATCGCGACAACTTCACTGATGTGCGTAATTCGACGCGAGCCATCGCGGAAACGGGCCTGGTGAATAACCAGGTCAATGGCACTGCTGACCTGTTCACGAACCGCTCGCATCGGAAGGTCCACACCAGCCATCAAGACCATGGTTTCGATGCGGGCGAGGGCATCGCGTGGAGAGTTGGCGTGAACCGTACAGATTGAGCCGTCATGACCGGTGTTCATCGCTTGGAGCATGTCCAAGGCAGCAGAGTCTCGAACCTCACCAACCACGATGCGGTCAGGGCGCATGCGCAAGGCATTGCGGACAAGGTCACGAATGGTGACTTCGCCTCGTCCTTCAATGTTGGTGGGGCGTGACTCCAGGCGCAGGACGTGGTGCTGGCTGAGCTGAAGTTCGGCAGCGTCTTCAATGGTGACAATGCGCTCGTCGTCGGGGATGAAGGAAGACACGACGTTCAAGGTGGTGGTCTTGCCAGCTCCAGTTCCGCCGGAAATCAAGACATTGAGGCGACCGCGCACACAGGCCGACAGGAAGTCCGCAACTGTTTGGGTCAGAGTTCCAAAGTCAATCAGGTCGTTTACGCGGTAGGGGTCGGCACTGAACTTTCTAATCGTCAGCAGTGATCCATCGACCGCGAGTGGGGGAATGACAGCGTTGACACGGCTTCCGTCAGGCAGACGGGCATCCACCATGGGACTGGCTTCGTCGACTCGGCGGCCGATCCGAGTGACAATCTTGTCGATGGTGCGCCGGACGTGGGACTCATTGTTGAACGAGGCATCAACGCGGTGTAGTTGGCCGGCCCGTTCAATGTAAATCGAGTACGGCCCGTTGACCATGATCTCGGTGACGTCGGGATCGCGAAGGAAGGGCTCGATCGGGCCGTATCCCAGGATGTCATCGGCAATTTCCTGGGCAATTTTGGCGCGGTCCGCAACGGTAAGGGGGGTATTGGTGGCGCTGAGAACCTCTTGCAAGGTGCTGCGAACCCGCTGTTCTAGTTCAGCTTGCGTCATGGCTGAGTCGTAGAGCTTGGGCCCCAAACTCTCAATCAGTGACTGATGAACCGAAAGTTTGAGTTCGCGGAAGGGATCATCAACGGGGGTGAACAGGTCACCTGCTCCCAGGGCTGATCCTTCGGGCCCGAAGGTCTCCGCAGTCTTATCTCTGCGCGCCTGTGCAAGGCGATCAGCCAAACTCATGACTTAGCCTTACGACGCATAAAGGACTTGCGGTCGCCGCTGGTTTCGGTGTCCGGAATCGAATCGTCGGAGCGGAATTCACCGAAGGCCTGCAACGCCACTTGCCGCACAGCATCTGTGACAGGGTGCTTGGGGTCGTCCAGGACGATGGGCACTCCGCGGTTAATAGTGGCGGGAACATCGCGCGATGACGGAATCTGCACGCCGATGCTGTGACCCAGGGTCTTTTCTACTTCTGAAATGGAGAGCCCCACCTTGGAGTCGGCGCGGTTGAGCACCAGATTCCACTTTTCGCGTGGGTAGTCCAGGAGGTCCAGCGTCTCAAGGGTCAGCTTGAGGTTCTTCAGGGCTGGAATGTCGAGCGTGGCTATCAGGGCGATCGCATCGCTGGCATCAAAAGCAGCCAGAACCTGGTCATCAAAGGCAGGGGGAGTGTCAACCACAACATAGTCAAACATGTCTTTTAGCAACGACAAGATGTGCGTGACGAGTGAGGAGTCAATCGTCTTTTCTACACCAGGTTGCATAGGAGCTGCCAGGGCGGTCAGACCAGGTGAGTGGTTGGTCAGCAGTGATCGCAGCGCTGACTCGTCGAGGTCATCGCCCACCGGCACCGCATCGGCGATGGTGTGCTTGGGGAACAGTTGCAACGCGATGGCCACGTCCCCAAAAGCCAAGTCAAGGTCAACGAGCGCTACTTCGTTGGTCCCGTTGTCGGCGAGCATGGCAGCCAAGTTGGTGGAGAGTGTGGTCTTGCCACATCCGCCCTTGGCAGAAAATACGGTGATCAGGCGACCGCGACTTGGACCAGGTTCAGCCGTTTCGCCTTCGGGCACGGACTGTCGAAGCTCGCGAGCCACCTCTTTTGATCGAGTGACTGCACCCGCGATGGCTGCGATGTCGCGTTCTTCCACCACGTCGCGAACGCCCATGCGCATCGCAGATGACAAGACGTTGGTGTCCACGCGCCGACGCACCAGAATGACGCCAAGACTGGGTCGTTGAACTCGCATGACACGGGCTAGTTCAAAGGCGCTGTCCAGATCGACAGTGGGCCCCACGACGATGGTGTCTTCGCCAAGATTGGTATCAATATGCCGACGCACGGCATCTACTGAATCAAGAACAAGTGCATCGCCAAGGGCACTCTTCAGTGCCGCGGCAACAGCGGGGTCCAAATCAACGATTGCGGTCATGTTTACCGAAGGTCCGACGTGGTGGTGCGACCATTCCTGCCGGTTCGTGAGTCCTTGGAAAGCAAAGCGAAGGAGAGTGCGCCGTTGCCTTGTCCAAGAATGACTTTTTCAGCGTCGTTCTGGTCAAGCGCCAGTGTGAAAATCGAACTCGGGACAGCTTCGCTGTTTCCTGCAGATCCGTTAATCGTTGAGCTGCCAACCGCGAGGACTCTAACTCGCGGAATCAATACGTTAGTGGCGTTGTCGCGAGTGATGAAAATTGCGACGTCGCTTCCTGCGGTCACGAATCCGGCAACTCGTTGGGTGTCACCGAGCTGAATGCTGATCGCGACCTTGGTTCCGGGGATGGCCAGTGCGGATGTTGCATTTGACTCTCCCCACTGTGCGCTGGTGACTGGTTGCCCGGAGGGGATGGCGATGAGCGCCGTCAGGCTTTGAATCGGACCGACACTGCTGAGCGCTCCTGCGGCAGCAGCGTCACGCGCAACCTTGCGCAACTCAAAGGCTCCACCTTGTTCTGCGGTAGCTCCCGAGGTTCCCAGCTGAATCGGAACCTTGGTGTACAGCACCTCAACGATCTCTTGCCCCTTGCGAGCGCGCGAGTCAACACCGTTGACGTACAGGATGACAAGCAGCACGCCGAGGAAAGCAGCGCCGAGCGAAGCGATAAGGAGGACAGTCCTGCGGGGCATGGGGATCCTTGGGGTGACAGTCCGGCGAGCCGTGTGAGCGCCGGTCAGGTGGCAATATCGTACCTTGCGTGACTATCGGCATACCCAGGGTTTTCCCTTAGGGCTAGCCACGCCCCGGGGATAGGCGAAAAACCCCTTATTGCCCCGCGCTGACGGTGGTGACGACCAGGGCCCGCTGGTCAGCTCGTTCCCAAGTCCGGCGTGAGCGCAGGAGAGACAGGATCGCCGACGCGATCAAGCCAGTGGTCACGATCAGCGCACTCATCACTGACCCGCTGATGACCACGATGGTGAAGATAATCCCAATTCCGGTGGCGATTGCGGACAACTTGATGGAGTACACGGCCATGGATCCGGGCGGCGCCGGCGTATCTCGGGAGTTCAGCAGGAGGGCTCGGTGGGGGCGAGTCAGTGAGGTCCGCATGCTCGATGCGGTGATCCACGCAATGGATGAGAGGGCACTGAGAACCACGATCGCAGTTGTTGACCATTGCCGGCCATCGGGCAATCTGACCAGGCCGATCACGACGATGGGTGCAGTGGCAGCAAGTGCGACTCCAGCGACCAATCGAGTGCGTCGCCAAAACCACACACTGGGATTCATCGGCAGACCAGCCAGCCACACGGCGCCTGGTCCGTCCAAACAAAATGCGTTGACGCCAAAGAGCAAGGCGCTACCAGCCGCAATCAGACCGGGAAGTAATGCCATGAGTGAGAGTTGGCTTCCCGCAAGCCACAAGGCAACGGCAGGGATCAAAGCCAATAAGACCAGGCCTCGGCTAATGGACGGACTGCGCCACAGCCCTTTGCGATCCATCCGCACCGCAATCTTTCGTGGGTCCATTGCGTGCGGTGTGGGTCGATGCGCACGAACGGAGGATGACGTGCGTGCCCACGCTTGGTGTGGCTGGCGCAAGGCCCATCGGCAACTCAGTAGCGAGAGGGCGAAGAAGCCAGCGGTGAATACGCCCAGAAGAGCGGTGCGCTCAAACCAGCGTGCGTAATTGCCTTGGCTTGGGCCCAGTGCGGCAACAACGACCCACAGCGTGGGGCTTTTGTCCAAAAATCCCGTCAGGGATCCTGAGCGCAGCAAGGCCAAAAACCCCATACCTAAAGCCAGGGCGACGATCCAGGTGACGATCCGCCCGATGATGCGTTGGCGAATACCAACAATGAGCCACCCCACCCATTGCCCAAAAACGGTCGCGCCGGCGATGAACACTGCGATCGTTGTGGCGGCAGCAAGCGCAGTGGGCCACGACGATCGCGCTAGATAGCTCATCAAGCCAAACGCGATGAGCACTTGAACCAGCCAGGCTAGGTTTAACGGTGTCAAGCACAGTGCGGCTAGGGCAGTGGTACGCGACTTAATGGGAAATGCCACCAGCTGGTCGGCGGGGTACAACTCGTTGCCGCCTCCCGCGGCGAGTGGGCCGAAGATGGACAACACAAGAAAACCCAAGAGCAGTGCGGGAACGATGACCAGCAATGTTGTACTGTCGGCCGACGCCGGATAAAGACGTGCGCTGACGATGGTGATGAGCAAGAGGGCAACGGGAATAAACAGTGCCACCGCAAGACCGCGTCGAGTGCTCGGTTCGCGGACCATCTTCCAACGCAACGCAATCAGTGGTCGCAGTTGCGCTGGCGAACTCACGTCAGGAGCCTTCGATACACCTGTTCGCCGTCGAGTCCGGCAAGTTCGGTGGTGGGGCCGTCAGAAGTGATGTGTCCATTAGCCAAAACGAGTGCGCGCGAGCAAGCAGCAACGGCCAGGGGGAGCAGGTGGGTGGACACGATCACCGTGCTGCCGCTGGCTTCTGCTTGGGCAATGACATCCATGGTGGCGTCAACGCCGAGGGGGTCCACGCCATCGAAGGGTTCATCAAGCAAAAGGACCGTGGGCTGATGCAACGCGGCCAAGATCACTGCTGATCGGCGGCTCATTCCGTGCGAGAACTCAGCGGTAATGCGATCGGCCGCGCCAGTGAGGTCAAAGGCGGTGAGGAGTTCCTTGGCACGCTCTTGCCAGGACGCGTCCATTCCGCGAATCGTCGCCGAGAGCTCCAAGTGCTCCCACAGGGTGGCTCTCGGAATCAAACCTCCTACGTCAGGGCAATAGCCGACTTCGAATCGAGCGGCAATGGGGTCTTTGACGATGTTGATCCCATTAATCATCACCTCGCCCGCGTTGGGTGGCAGCACTCCAGCGAGAACACGCAAGGTGGTGGACTTACCGGCACCGTTACGACCAATCAAGGCCACCGAAGTTCCAGCAGTGAGTGAAAAACTCAACTGATCAATCGCGGTCGTGCGACCAAAGCGAATCGTCAAGTCCTTGACGTCAACGCCTTCGTGGTTCATTAGTACAAACTCTCCACTTGTTCCGCGAAGTCGGCAAGCACTAGGTGGCGCTTTACGCTCAACTTCGGCGTGAGGTAACCGGTTTCTTCGGTGAACTCCACGGGCAAGATGACGAAACGTCGGATCCCTTCGGCCGCGGACACTGTCTTATTCGCGAGATCGATGTTTTTTTGCAGTTCAGCGCGCAGCTGAGGGTCGTTGACTAACTCGGCAGCACTGAGGTCAACGCGATCGTTTGTTGTCAGCCATGTTTTGAGCTCGTCGGGATCAAGCGTGAGCAACGTGGCGATGTAGGGCCGGTTGTCGCCGACGACCACAGCATGCGCGACGAGGGGATTGCTGGCCAGGAGTGCTTCCAACGGCGCGGGGGCGACATTCTTTCCACCCGCAGTAATGATGATTTCCTTTTTCCGACCGGTGATGTAGAGGTATCCGTCATCAAGGGTGCCGATATCCCCGGTGCGGTACCACCCATCAATGAACGCTGCATCGGTATCTGCTGGGTCGCCAAGGTAACTGCGAAAAACATTTGGGCCTTTGACCAGAACTTCACCATCATCGGCAATCCGGACGCTGCAGCCGGGTAGCGGTTTGCCCACACTGCCTACTTTGATCATGCTGGGAGTGTTGACGGTGTGTGGAGCGGTGGTTTCGGTGAGTCCGTATCCCTCAAGGATGGTGACACCTGCACCGCGGAAGAAGTGACCTAGTCGTTCGCCCAGTGGCGCACCGCCGGACACAGCCCACCGGATCTGACCACCCATCGCGTTGCGCAGTTTTGAGTACACAAGTTTTTCAAAGACTGCGTGCTGAGTCTTAACTGCGAACGGAATGCGGCCCGCCTGGATTCCTTGGCTGTAAGCGATGGCGACATCGGCAGCCCGTTGGAAGATGGCGCCCTTGCCATCGGCGGTGGCCTTTTGTTGAGCACCGACATACAACTTCTCAAACACGCGTGGCACAGCCAACAAGAAAGTGGGCTGGAACGACTGCAACTTGCCCGCAAGGTCGGTGATCGTTGCGGTGTGGGCTAGTCGGACGTTGGCGGCAACACACAGGACCTCAACAAAGCGGGCAAAAACGTGAGCAAGAGGCAAGAACAGCAGAGTAGAAGCGCCTTCAAAGCCCACTACATCAGGCATGGCCGCAACCGCATTTTCGGCGCAGGCCAGGAAGTTGCCGTGGGTGAGCTCGCAGCCTTTGGGACGACCGGTGGTTCCCGATGTGTAGATGACCGTGGCCAAGCTGTCGACGTTCAAGGATGCGCGACGTTGATCCAAGAGCTCGCTTGGTACTTCATCGCCGCGCGCAGCGAGGGTGTCTAAGTCGTTATCGGTGATGCACCACACCTGCGTTACGTGCGCTAAATCGGCGATGGCTTGGTCCACGGTCTTAGCATTGCGTGGAGTTTCGACGATGCATGCCACCGCAGCCGAATCGCTGAGGATCCAGTGCACCTGATCAGTAGACGACGAGTCGTAAATCGGAACTGGTACTGCTCCAGCTGTCCACAACGCAAAGTCAACGAGCGTCCACTCGTAGCGCGTGCGCGACATGATTCCCACGCGGTCGCCAGCTTCGATACCTGAAGCGATGAATCCCCGCGCGAGTTGTTGGACTTCAATCCAGAACTGCTCATTTGAGATGTCGGTCCAGTGCTCACCGTCAAAGCGGCTGTAGCCAATGGCTTCGGGGGTCACTGTGGCGTTGGCGAGGAGCAAATCAGGTAGGGCAGCATGTGGGTCGAGGATGACCATGGGCTCCACGCTGAATTCCTGCACGCGTGAACGATACCTGCCTAGGCACGAAGTGGGGGGTCAAGGAATCGGTCACGCCTGCCGATATCTGGTAGGTGACCCGTTGTCCGCAGTGTTCTGCAGCCGTCCGTCCGGACGCGCTGTGGTGTTCGCTGTGCCATTTCTCGCTGCAAAGCGTGCCTGAACCCGCCGCTGTGACGGTTCCGGCTCCCGCACCAGTTGCTCCGGCTGAAGCTAGTCCGGCGCCTGCGGCGGAACTGCCTGTGCCTGACCTCACGGTGCCTG
>JBAXSF010000023.1:0-13154 GCA_037130835.1 Actinomycetes bacterium | reverse complement strand
GACAAAGTGATGGCAAGGGCGAAGAGGGTTGCTGTAACTCGTCCAACCCTGGTCCCTCATCAGTCAGCGGACAAAGTGATGGCAAGGGCGAAGAGGGTTGCTGTAACTCGTCCAACCCTGGTCCATCCTCAGTTGGCATCGCGTCACCGCATGGCCCCAAGAGCAACAACGACTGCTGCTACGTCAGCTCCAGCAGCATCTCAACCTTGAGCAAGAAGAAGGAAGAGGATTCCAAGAAGGGCAAGAAGGCCAAGAAGCCCAAGAAGCCTGAAGGCTATGACTGCTGTGTCGTTTCTCCGATCTCCCCATCATCGGGAAGTAAGGGTGAAAAAGGCAAGAAAGGCAAGAAGGGCAAGAAGGACAAGCGCGGAAAGTGCATCGTTCCTGACTACTCTCTCTCCATTGAGAAGGAACAGCGCCAAGACAACCCCGTTGCAGTGGGATCGACCGTCAACTACGACTTGACCGTCTCCAACGGTGGTACGACCACTGCTCCTAAGGGATTCGTCGTCAGTGACCCCATCCCCACCTGGTTGACCTACGTGTCCGCTTCGGGCAGTGGTTTTAGTTGCACCCACGTCGTGCTCTACGACGAAGTGCGCTGCACCGCTACGGCTGACCTGGCTAAGAACGCCAGCCGCGTGATCACCGTGACCGTGACCGTTGATGCGGACGCCGGTAACGCTGACTCTGTCGTTAACACTGCGTGTCTTGAAGACAGCAGCGACGGAAAGGTTCTCGCCTCTGGCTGTTCGTCAGTCACCACCGAGTTCCCTGAAGGTGGCTTGACCCTCACCAAGACCAACAACCCGGTTGAAGCCATTCAACTTGATGGCTTTGGTTCAACCATCACTTACACCTTGACCGCTTCGGCAACTGGCGCACTTGACCAGACCGATGTAGTTGTCACCGACACCTTGCCGGGCTACGACCCAGCCCACTCGAGCTCAGCTCGGGTGAACTTGGCTGACGGCGTGAACTCGATCGTCTGTAAGGACGCCTCAAGCGTTGTTATCTCACCGTGTGGTTCCTACGGTTCGGCAAGCCACAAGGTTACGGCCGCCCTGGGCACCATCACCAGCGGAACATCCAAGACGGTCGAGATCACAGTGGTAGTGCCGATTCAGACCACCGCCACTCCGCCCACCACTTTGGAAATCCTCAACCAGGCGCGGGCCAAGTCTGACCTGTTGGGCGACGATGACGATGTCCTCTCTGAGACCGTTCGCAACGTTGTGGCTATTTCGACCGACAACGGTACGACGCGCGCCGTCTGCGGGGAGGGCGATCCTCAGTTTGATATCGCTGGAGCTGGATTCCAGGAGGGTGACGTCGTCACCATGGACATCTACGACTCGAACAACACCTTGGTCTACACCGACTACGTGCCATCCAACGTGCTTGCTCCGGTTCAGCAGACCGCTAACGCCAATGGCAAGGTGCAGTTCAGTGGCGTCTGGTGGCCTGGCTTCTCCAGCAGCCCGACCAAGATTTACCCGGGTCCGCTGCTGCTGCAGATCAAGGTTGTCCTGCACGCTGCAGGTTCAGCCCCCGTCTCGCTTGGCGATGGTGGATTTAACGCGAGCCTTGTTCCTACTGGAAGCGGCCACAGCACTGACCCCGTCACGATCGACTACCCAACGTCAAGCCGGGCATGTACTCCGGTTGCCTTGGACATCGTTAAGTCGAACAACCCGACCGGGTCCACCACGATCACCGAGTTTGGTGCCGAAATCACCTACACGATGGACGTCACCGCCTCGGAAGACAACTTGGTTGACTCTCGTTCGGTGACCGTCTCTGACGTGCTCCCGGGTTACGACACCGTGACCAGTGGAACGGCCACTTACAAGGCCAGCTCGGCTGCTTGTGATGCCAACATTGTTGCTCTGGGTTCAGACAGCACCTGTGACGTCACGTTGAGTAACTCCAACCACACGGTGACGTGGGAACTGGGCGTACTTCGTCCCGGCGATACTCGTCAGGTGTCCTTCGTGGTCACGGTTGATGTTCAGGGCACGAATGCCAACCCTGCTTCCTTCACACTGAAGAACCAGGCCAGCTTGGACACTGCTGACACTGACCCACAAGGCTCCAACGTGGTGGAAAACCCCGTTGTGGTTCCCCTAGTGGCCAGCATTGCTATCACCAAGAAGGCAGCTGTTTCTCAAGCAGACCCAACGCAGACGTTCTTCAAGACCGTTGCTCGCCCCCGTGGCCAGGTCGTCACCTACCGCTACCGCGTGGACAACACCGGAACGCTTCCGGTGACGAACCTGAAGTTGAGCGATGACTTGAACTTCGGTCCTGCTTACGGCTCATCGGTTGTCAGCAGCCTCAATGAGGAAGACTTGACCAACTGTCGAGTCGGTGGAAACACCGAACTCGTTCCTCGTGAATCAGCTAATGCTGCACCAAGTTACGGCGAGACCCAGAGCTTCAACTTGGGTCAGACCATTGGTAACTCGGCGACCATCACGATCCTTCCGGGTGAAACCGCCTACCTGTACTGCGATCTGTTGGTACCTACTTCGCTGACCAATGCTCAGATTGAACGCAACTCAATCTTTGACAAGGCGAGCGTGTCTGGTTCCACTGCAGGAGGTGCGGTCAACGCCGTATCGAACGTGGTCATCGTTGACATCCCCAAGGTTGCCTCGGATGTTGTTCCGTTTAAGGCAATCACGGACGAAGACGGCACCAACTACCGAAAGTTTGACGACTTGGGTCGCCTCGAAGTCACGACTCCCAAGACCTTCCGCATGTTCGTTGACAACGTGTCCACGAGCCCACAGCAGGTCACGGTCTATGACTACTTTGCCAACGAGTCCAAGGGCTTGAGCAAGACCGCGCGTGACGCGATCTTCAACTCAATGATCTGCATCAACTACAACGCCGACAACAGCTTCACTGGTCCGTTCCCCAACCCAGTGCCTGCTGTCCCTGCACCTGACGGCGCATTCTTGAGCCCGGCTCAGAACGTGACCTTCCAGGCTGCAACCGGTGGTGGAGATGCTGGTACCTATTTGGCACGTAGCCAGAACCTCGGCATCATTCAGCCTGAAGGTGGTTGGAACTTCGTCTGCCAGGCGCAATTGCCGCCAGGTGAGTACGACTTGACCAACGTCTTCCGCGTGATCTCGACGCCTGTTCTCGAGCCCACCTCGGCTCGTGGATCTAGCTTCCGCGTTGGCGCCACTGCCACCTCGGTGCCTGCCGTCACTGGCACGCAAGATGTCACTGCCAAGGCCGGCGTTCAACTGGGAACCCCAGTTGATGAGGGCGGCGGCGGCGGCGGCGGTGTGTCTGACGAGTCAGGCAGCCCGCTAGCCAAGACTGGTGCTGACTTGGTGATTCCTACCGCGATCCTGGGCATGCTGCTCGTGGGTCTGGGTATTGGAGCTCGCCGCTTGGGTCGAGCCACTCGCTAACTAGTTAGTCGCTTCTGAACCCAGCCTGAGCAATCAGGCTGGGTTCAGTGCTTTCTGGGCGCAATTCCTAATCATTTCGGGCTAGGTGTGATCACAGGTCGGTCGGTGGCTAGTGGGTGGCTAGGCTGTGTCTTGCTAAGTGACCAAACGACAAAACGGAGCGACCCGCTGTGGCCACGATTGAAGCCGTCATTGCTCGCGAGATTCTTGACTCTCGCGGTAACCCCACCGTAGAAGTTGAAGTAGCCCTCTCCGATGGTGTCGTTGCGCGCGCAGCGGTGCCCAGTGGAGCATCAACGGGTGCCTTTGAGGCCAGCGAATTGCGCGATGGTCAAGCCCGTTATGGCGGCAAGGGTGTCGAGCAGGCCGTCACTGCTGTGTGGGATGAACTCCAGCCGGCGCTCTTGGGTTTTGATGCCAGCGAACAGCGGTTGATTGACCAAACGATGATCGACTTGGATGCCACACCCAACAAGTCTCGACTCGGCGCAAACGCCATCCTTGGTGTCTCGCTTGCCGTGGCACGTGCTGGCGCCGAATCTGCTGAACTTCCGCTTTTCCGTTACGTCGGTGGCCCGAATGCGCACACGCTGCCCGTTCCGATGATGAACATCCTCAATGGCGGAGCACACGCTGACACCGATGTGGACATTCAAGAGTTCATGATCGCCCCGATTGGCGCTTCGACCTTCCGCGAAGCACTGCAACAGGGCGCTGAGGTCTATCACGCATTGAAATCGGTCTTGAAGGCCAAGGGCTTGTCCACCGGTCTCGGTGATGAAGGCGGATTCGCCCCGAGCCTGTCCAGCAATGCCAGCGCCTTGGACTTGATTGCTGAAGCCATCGCCACCACGGGCCTCAAGCTCGGCGATGACATTGCTTTGGCTTTGGATGTCGCTGCCACTGAGTTCTACAAGGATGGCGCGTACAGCTTTGAAGGCAAGTCCCGTTCCTCGCAAGAGATGACTCAGTACTACGCCAGCCTGGTCGACGCCTACCCGATCATCTCCATTGAAGACCCCATGGATGAAGAAGACTGGGATGGCTGGTTGGAAGTCACGCAACTCTTGGGGGCGCGTACCCAGATCGTGGGTGACGACTTGTTCGTCACTAACCCTGCTCGACTTCAGCGCGGAATTGATGGCGGCCAGGCAAATGCTTTGCTGGTCAAGGTTAACCAGATTGGCACGTTGACCGAAACGCTCGAGGCAGTCAAGCTAGCTCAATCCAATGGCTACCGATGCATGATGAGTCACCGATCTGGTGAAACAGAAGACACCACGATTGCTGACTTGGCTGTTGCCACTGATTGCGGTCAAATCAAGACTGGTGCACCGGCCCGCTCCGAGCGAGTGGCCAAGTACAACCAGTTGCTGCGTATCGAAGAGGAACTCGATGACGCTGCTCGCTATGCCGGTCGGAGTGCCTTCCCCCGTTTTGTTCGTTAATCGCGCACACTGAAGGCATGGTCGATTCCCCGCGCCCGCCATCATCGCCGCAACCGCCCAATCAACGGCGAGAGTTAAGCGAGTACACCCCTTTCACCAACCGTGCTGTTGTGCTTGGTGTCGTGATAGCGGTATTTGTGGTTCTATATGCGGTTCCGATTCGCGAGTTTGTTCAGCAGCGCAGCGAAATATCAGCACTGCAGGCCGAAAAAACGCGGACGACGCAAAACATTAAGGACCTCAATCAACGCCTTAAGCAATGGAAGGATCCTGCGTTTGTGTCGGCACAGGCTCGCCAGCGTTTGCAATACGTAATGCCCGGCGAAGTCAGTTACGTGGTTCTTGACCCCAACGATGGTCCCACGCCGATCATTAATGGCCGACCAGCAAGCGGTAGTCAAGGTGCGTGGTACTCCATCATGTGGCGTTCGGTACAAACCGCCGATCAACAAGCTGGCACCACAACCAATGGCAATTAATGAAGGATTGACCGCCGACGATGTGGTCATGGTGTCGGCGCAACTAGGTCGACCAGTTCGGGGCACTCGTTCCGTGGCGCATCGATGTGTATGCGGCGCTCCTGATGTAGTCGAAACCGCACCCCAGCTCGATAACGGCGAACCATTTCCCACGCTGTTTTATTTGACCTGCCCCAAGGCGGCTTCAGCGATTGGGACGCTGGAATCCTCTGGATTAATGCGCGAGATGCAAGATCGACTAGCTCAAGACCCTGACTTGGCTCGCGCCTATCGCAGCGCCCATGAGGATTACCTGCAACGCCGTGACGCTATTCAAACGGTGGAGCACATTGCCGGAATTTCAGCGGGCGGGATGCCCGATCGGGTTAAGTGCCTGCATGTTTTGGCCGCCCATGCCTTGGCGGCTGGTGCTGGCGTCAATCCTCTCGGAGATGAGGTGTTGGCCCTACTTCCACAGTGGTGGTTGACCAGCCCATGTTCACAACGTTTTCCCGAGGGGGACTAAGTGTTCGCGCCGGTAGCCGCCATTGACTGTGGCACCAACTCGATTCGCCTCTTGGTAGCCACTGTTAATGACCAGGGGCAGTTGGTTGATCTTGACCGTCGCATGATCGTCATTCGGTTAGGCGAGGGCGTTGATAAGACGGGAATGATCTCACCGGCTGCACTCGATCGCGCTTTTGCTGCCTGTGATGAGTTCGCCGATGTGGTATCCCGCTTGGGAGCGCAACGCGTTCGATTTGTTGCGACATCGGCTTCCCGCGACGCATCTAACCGACAGGACTTTGTTGATGGGGTCAAGGCACGCATGGGAGTCGAACCTGAGGTCATCTCCGGACACGAGGAAGCTGCCCTGTGATTCGCGGGGGCCACGCAAGGACTGCACCCGCTCCCGCCGTCGCCGTACGTCGTTATTGATATTGGTGGTGGATCGACGGAGTTTGTCCTGGGAACTGACCAACCTGAGGCATCTATGTCGGTAGATATGGGATGTGTGCGCTTGACCGAACGGCTCCTGGTGTCCGATCCACCCACCCGCGAGGAGATAGACCAGGCCACCGAGTTCATCGATTCACTCATCGCACGAGCGCGCACGGAAGTGGATTGGAGTGGCGCTGCAACATTGATCGGCTTGGCTGGCTCGGTGACCACTGTTGCTGCTATCGCTCTTGAACTTGATGAGTACGACTCAGAACGCATTCACGGCAGTCGGATTTCGGCAGAGCAGGTGCACGATGTCACCGCACGTCTACTAGCGATGACGCGTGGCGAGCGGGCTGAACTTGGAGTGATGCACCCTGGCCGAGTTGACGTCATTGGTGGTGGGGCGCTGGTGCTTGATCGCATCATGTATGCCATGCAGATGCCCGAGGTTCTGGTCAGTGAGCACGACATCTTGGATGGGATCGCACTGTCCTTGTTGTAGGCGGTGCGACCGGCTTTTCACTGGTGCTAGCAACCGGTTTCAGCGTGGATGCCGGTGGCTGACCTAAAGCCTCGTAGTCTAGAGGCCTCCTCATACTCGATCGGAACCTTCATGAGATCTCTTGCAGTGACCGTCCTTGGTCAAGATCGCCCCGGCATTATCGCGGAAACAACGAGTGCATTGACGGACTTGGGTGGCAACCTAGAAGACACATCTATGACGCTCTTGCGCGGTCACTTCGTCATGACGTTGGTGGTGAGCACGGATGCAGACGCCGCCACGGTTCGCTCGGCCCTCGAGACTAAATTCGCTGGAGCCGATTTAGATGTGATCGTGATGGACCTGCATTCGGTCGAAGCCCCAACAGGGCGTGGCGAAAGCTACGTCTTGAGTGTGCATGGCGCGGACCGAGTGGGAATTGTTGCCGCCATCACTTCCGTCCTAGCCAGCCACGGTGCCAACATCACTGACTTGACCACGCGCCTTGGCGGCGGTTTGTACATCGTGATCGCCGAAGTTGATATTCCGGCTGACGTTTCGGTTCCTGACCTGGAAGCTGCTATCGCCGATGTCGCGACCGACCTAGGGGTAGGCGCGACCTTGCGCCCAGCGGAGACTGACGTTCTGTGATTTCTATGCCCGAATTGCCAACGGGTCAGGTCTTGCCCGTATTGGCAACTCCTCATCAGGTCCTCGCGACGCGATGCGTCGAAGTGGATCCGGTGGCCCCTGACGTGATTCAACTCGCCGCGGATTTGCTGGCCACCCAACGCGTGTCGCCAGGCTGTGTTGGTCTTGCAGCGAATCAAGTGGGGGTGGGGTGGCGAGTGTTCAGCCTCAATGTCAGCCAGCACCCGAAAGCACGCATTCATCATGGCGAGTTCGTGGTGGTTAATCCTGAAATCCTTGAAGCCACGCGCAATGAGAAGGGTCGGGAAGGCTGCATGTCGGTTCCGGACTTCACGGGCGATGTTAAACGCGCCACCCGACTGACTTTGAAAGCTTTTCTCCCAGTAACTGGCGAAGAAGTCCTGATGGAAACCGATGCCTTTGAAGCGCGAGCAATCCAGCATGAGGTAGACCACCTCGACGGGTTTGTTTTCATTGACAAGGTCGCTGGAGCCCATGCCATCTATCCGCGTCAAACGTATTTGTAGCCTCCAAGTATCCTTAAGCCTGCTCGCCCGAGTGGCGGAATTGGCAGACGCAGCGGACTTAAAATTCGCGGCCGAAAGGCGTTGCGGGTTCGACTCCCGCCTCGGGCACTTACACCTTCACGGTGCGCCGCAGATGCGCGCATAGGTAAATTTCGCTACCTTTGAAACACCAAAGGCATGTTGCTGAGGTCATGGTCTGTGGAGGAATGTGATGGAAAGTCGTAACCCCGTATTGCGTCGCCAGAAGGCCACGGTTGGGTTCAATGAACCCACCGGTGTAGCAGCGACTCCACCGCCTCCTAATGCCACACCTGAGCAGCTGCAGGAGATGTACAACCAGCCACCAGCAGTCGGCGCGACCGTCACGATTGATGATGTCGTTATTAAGACCGGAATCCTCTTCGTGCTTCTCCTCGTAGGTGCAGTGATTGGGTGGAACGTTCCCGGCCTGTGGATCGGTGCTGCGATTATTGGTTTGATCCTTGGTCTGGTTAATGCCTTCAAGCGTCAGGTCAGTCCGCCTCTTGTCATTGCCTACGCGCTCGTCCAGGGCGTCTTCCTCGGTGGGATCAGCCAGTTCTATGCGGGTGCCTTCAAAGAGCCCATTGTCCAGCAGGCTGTCTTGGGTACCTTGGTTGCTTTCGCCGTGATGTTGGTCCTGTACCGCTCGCGCATCATCAAAGTCGACGGTCGATTCAAGAAGATTATGTTCGTCGCCTTGATCTCGTACTTGGTCATCGGAGTCCTGTCCTTCATCTCTGCGCTGTTTGGCGTGGGTGGTGGCTTTGGTTTCTACGGCGTGGGGCCGTTGGGCTTGATCCTGTGCCTCGTGGGCGTGGCGTTGGCTTCCTTGACTCTGGCTTTGGACTTTGAAGCCATCGCGCAGTCCATCTCCATGGGACTTCCCGAGCGCGAATCCTGGCGCTTGGGTTTTGCCTTGATGGTCACGCTGATTTGGCTCTACCTTGAAATCCTGCGCTTCTTGGCCATCCTCAACAGCAGCCGTTAAGTCTTGGCTGGTCTGATTCCCCCTCAGCTGTCGGTGAGTGAGCAACAACTGCACTCCATTGAGCAGATTGCCGACCGCTTGCGCTTAATGGACTTGACTCGACTCTCGCGCACCGATGCGGAAGGCCTGTCGATTGCTGAACACGTGTATCAGTCCTGTTGTCGGCTCACTGATCGCGACGTGCCCCGCCTCAGTGATGCAGCAGCGGGGGATCAGTGGATGGTGATTGCGCGGGAATACCTCAGTGACCAGCAGGGCCAGTCAACCGAACTGTTGGACGAGCAAGTGCGAGCGGTGAAGTCCCTGCTCTAGCGGCGCTGGGCAAGAAATTCGTGAAGCCGGCGTTTGCCATGATGTTCGAGGTGCGGTCCGTGCGTAAAAGCCACGGTCTCGCATTCGGCTTGGCTGAGCTTGTGTGCTGATTCCTCGTTCAAGGCGATGTCATGGCAGTAAAGCTTGATGCCAATGCGAATCGCCGAGCGCCAGTAGTGAATAACATCACCGGTAATCAGTACACCCGTTGGTTCGTGCACAAAGCTGGTGTGTCCTGGCGTGTGTCCTGGCGTGTGCATGACCCGCAATCCACCAGCTAGATCAAGCAGTTGTCCGTCGTTAAAGGTGTCGCTGACCGTGATCTTGTCGAAGCGTCCCCATTTCATTAACAGGGAGCGAAAGTGTCGACTCGGATCAATCGGCGGGCACTGGCCATCCGCTAGGAACGGTGCATCGAGTTCATGGGCACGCACGGGTGCCTGACTTTCTTGTCGAGCGCGTTCGACGTTACCCACATGATCACCATGCGCATGGGTCACCACGATGTTGGTGATGTCTTCGACCTGAATACCAAGATGAGCTAGGCCTTGTTCGAGTCTTTTCCATGCCCAAGGCATCCCCGCATCAATGAGCGTGATTTGGCTATCGTCGCCTTGTAGGACAAAGGCATTGATTCCATCGGAAGGTGCCACGGGAATGCGCCAGACCGTGGGCGCAAGGGCAAATGCCGGTGGGGAACCCATGGCTACTCAGTCTCAGGGGCAACACCAAGCGCGCCAACCGGACAGGAAACGCCGGTTCCACCCATTCCGCAGTAGCCATTGGGGACCTTGTGGAGGTACTGCTGGTGGTAACCCTCGGCAAAGTAAAAAGGGCCCGCCTTTGCCACGGGATCAATTTCGGTGGTGATGTCTCGGTACCCGTTTGAGGTTAAGGCGCGTTGGTACATGGCCTTGGAAGCCTCGACGATTTCATCTTGCACGGCATTGGTGGTGTAAATCGCCGATCGGTATTGGGTGCCGGCGTCGTTTCCCTGTCGAAAGCCTTGAGTGGGGTCGTGGTTTTCCCAGAACACCTTCAAGATCTCAGTGAGGGGAATCTGCTCGGGGTCGAAGACCACTTGGACGGCTTCGGTGTGACCTGTGCGTCCGGTACACACTTCGTCGTACGTGGGATTATCGGTATAGCCACCTTGGTAACCGACCGCTGTGGAGTACACACCCGGTGTTTGCCAGAACTTACGCTCCGCACCCCAGAAGCAACCCATTCCAAGAAAAACCACTTCGAGGTCTGCTGGAAAGGGTGGCTCTAGCGGAGTGCCCAAGACAGCGTGACGATCCGGCACCTCAAAAAGTCGTTGATGGTGACCGGGCAGTGCTTCATCGGGGTTGACAAGTCGTCTCGGTCCGAAAGAAAACATCACGCACTCCTGCAGCGGTGGTCGGGTGAACACTAAGTGTGGCGCGAACTAGGTGATTTCGCCCGCTGAATCATCCGTTGCGGGGATGGGAGCGCCGTGTTTCCGTGCGGATTTGTGGGTTTCCTTCATTGAGATCGCCAACAGGAAGCCAACGGCAGCAACCGCGGCACCTGCGCTGAAGGCGATTGGGTATCCGGCCCGGGACACCAGCCAACCAGCAATGAGCGGACCGGTGATGGCGCCGAAATCGGATGCCATCTGAAACGCCGCGACCACGGTTCCACCGCGAGCGGGTGACACATCCCCCACGACAGCGGCAGGCGCTGATCCCATGAACGCTGATCCGACGCCCAGCAACGCCATTCCCAGTAAGAACACTGCCGGGGTGGTGGAGCTTGCCAGAATCAACATGCCGATGGTGACGGCTCCGGTGCCACACACAAGTGCTGGTTTGCGACCGCGTTCATCGCTGAGCCGACCAGCAGGAATCAAGAAAATGGCTTGAACACCCGCAGCGACAAAGAATCCGATACCCGCCAGCAATGGTCCTTTGAGTAAGGCCTCAACGACGAAGAGTGGAACAAGGGATGCACGCAAACCAAACGAGGCGAAACCGTTGCCGAGGTTGATCACCATTGCGGTGACAAACGAGCGATTGCGTAGGGCAACAAAGAGGGGGGCTAAGCCTCGCTCAGATTTGTTGGGTGTTCCGCCTGCAGGGCGTTGGGCCGTGGTGCTGGTCCGAAGGGCGGTGATCGCGAAAATGCCGGCGATGATCAGCATGCCTGCGTAGATGAAGAAGGTGGCGCGAACGGAGTAGGCGCCGATCAGACCACCCAGAGCTGGCCCGCTGATGCCACCGAGCAAGAACCCGCCTTGGAAAACTCCCGCCGCTCGGCCGCGTTGGTCCTCGCCCGCGCTTCGCAGGAGCAGACCTAAGGCGGACACGGTGAACATCGCGCTGCCGACTCCGCCAATACCTCGAAGTAGCAACAACTGTTCATACGTTTGCGCCAAACCTGCGAGGGCACTGGAAACGGCCACGATCCACACGCCGGCGGTGAGGACGATGCGCTCACCCAGGCGGTCAACGATTGCCCCCGCACCCAGCGCGGAAACGAATCGCATGAAGGCAAATGCGCTGATGACTGCCCCGACAGCGAAGTACGAGACACCAAATTGACGAGCGAAGAGCGGGATCGCAGGAGCCACGATGCCAAACCCGAGGGCGACCAGGAATGCGATGACAACCAAAATCGAGACTTCGCGGGGGAGTCCAGCAAGTGGGTTGCGAATGCGCATGGTGAGTTCAGTGTGTCAAAGCCGTCAGGCTCAGGCGCTGCGGCGTCGGCCCTTGCGTCGCGCAAGGTAGTCCGTGACTACGTAGTCCCCAAGCCGGTTGCCCGATGAGGCAAAGACCTGGCCCCCGTTGCGACGGGCCACCCCATCGACGAATTGCTCCAGGCGGGGGTCTTCCCCGAGTCGGAAAATCGACATGGAGGCGCCACGACGAGTCATCTTGTCTACTTCGGCCAACGTCACTGCCAGAGTTTCGGGTGAGGGTGGCCAGCCAAAGGTCCATTGCCCATCGCGCTCAAGGTGCGCAGTGGGTTCGCCATCGGTAACGACCAAGACGACCGGCTCGGCATCGGGATGCTTGTCCAAAAACCGTCCAGCCAACATCAGCGCATGCTGCAGGTTCGTTCCTTGAAAGCCGGGAACATCTAACGAAGCAAGTTCGGCGGCCGGAACCATGCGAGCCATGTTGGCGAAACCAATGACGCAAATAGCATCTTGAGGAAATTGCGACTCAGCTAAGGCATGCAGGGCCAGCGCTGTGGTTTTGGCCTCACGCCAGGTGTCGTTGAGCACCATGGAAAAAGATTGGTCAACCAACAAACACACTGCCGCTCGAGTACGAGTTTCCGTCTCTCGAATTTCAAAGTCTTCGACATCTAGTCGTACCTGGTCACCGATTCCATTGCGTCGGATGGCGTTACTGACAGTCTTGACCACATCAAGGGGCTGTTCATCACCAAACCGCCATTGGCGTGATGCGCCCGTGAGTTCTCCGGACGCTCCAGCATCATGGATATCGTGATTTCCCCGCGGCCCTGCCTTCAATGACGAAAAGACTCGACGCAATGCTGTTTGGCCAATGCGACGAACCGCCTTGGGCGTGAGTTCGCTCTCGCCACCCGTGCGAGTGAGGTAGCCAGCTCGTTCGAGTTCGCGTTCCATGCGCTTGAGTGCCTCGAGATCATCAACTGCTTGCCGACCTAACGCGTTTCGAACCAACTCTTCGTCCACGTCATCAATGGATGCACCGGGGTAATCCTGGTTCAGCATCTCTTCCAAGGCTTCTAGATCGGCCAGCTCCTCTAGTGCTGAGGTCCCATCACCCATACCCATCGGATTGTCGCCATTCATGCGGGCGGGGCGACGATTAAACAGGTCAGGACGACGCTCGCGCAGTCCCTCACCCAGTTGAGACATCTGCATCTGCAAGTC
>JBAXSF010000022.1:0-13381 GCA_037130835.1 Actinomycetes bacterium | reverse complement strand
AGCGCGATTGCTCGCCGCCGCAAGGATCAACGTGATGGAACGCAATGGGATCCGGCCCAACCACTGTTGGCGGACCGGATCCCAGGCGAATAGTTACTGCTAAACGATTTCTTCCTTTTCCGTGGCAAGCAGGAAGCTTTCAAGCTCTTCACCTGAGCGCTTCGGCAACGTTTCGCCACGGAAGAACTTCGGCATGGCGATCCAGGTGATGATCATCAGGACCACACCCAGCAAGAGGGCTCCAAGGCCGGTCATGGCGATACCGCCGATTTCCCAACCCAGGCCAGGCACGGTCCAAAATGTGGTGGAGTCCGCATCGGGTCCGACTTGCCAGTAGTTGTGCAAGGCCTGCAAGAACGCTGCCAGCAAGATCAAGCCACCAAGTAATGGCAGGACGCCGCGTTGAACGAAATTGCGCGGTGACTTAAACACTGAGTGTCGGTAGAAGACCGGGCAGGTAAACCCAACCATTCCGAAGTAGAACGCGATCAGCAACCCAATAGAGGCGATGGTGTCGGCCAAGACATTTCCGTTTAACCATGTGAGTCCGACGTAGAAAATGATCGAAACCAGACCCATGCCGATCGTGGCCCACGTGGGAGTCATGTACTTGGAGATGCCCGCAAACTTCTTGGGCACAGCCTGGTGGAATCCCATGGAGAACACGGTGCGAGCGGTGGGCAAGATCGTGGTCAAGGTCGATGCGGCAGCAGAGCTGAGCACCATGAGGATCAAGATGTGAACACCAATATTGCCGAAGGTGGAATCCCCAAATACAGCGCGAGCCAGGACAGCAAAGACGTCCGTAGCGTTGTCTGCATTGCCCAAGCCGATGCCTTGATCAGAGATGCCCGCGATTGCCTGCGAAGCCACGGTGACCAGGACGTAGGTGCCCAACAGGACGAAGACTGCGATCACACCTGCTTTGCCCGGAGTCTTGCGTGGGTCCTTGGTCTCTTCGTTGACCGACAGTGCAGTGTCAAAGCCCCAGTAGATAAAGACGGCCAGCAGGAGTGCCGAGGCTAAGGAGTCAAAGCTGTCAATCTGGAATGGGTTAAACCACGACCAACGAGGCTGAAGCGAGGTTCCGGAGATTGCATTGTTGGTGTAGATGCGAACCAGGGCAATGATGGAGAACAAGGCCAAGGCCACCAGCTCAATGCCCAAGAGTGCGTATTGCAATCGTGCCGAGACTTCAATGCCGACGTAGCTAATGATCGTCATGATCACGATCCAGGCCACTCCTACGACGGTGGGCCAAAACAGCGTGGCGGCAATACCGTCTGCGTTAAACAGCAAGAAGAAGTAGGTTCCTGCGATCGCAGCAAGGTTGGCCATCACCACAACGTCGGCGGTGATAACACCCCAGCCACCCATCCAGCCCGTACGCGGGCCGAAGGTCCGGCTCGCCCAGACAAAGATGGTTCCCGAGTCTGGTTCGGCTTCGTTGAGTTCCTTGTAGCCAATAGCCACACAAATCATCGGGATGAAAGCCAGGATCATGATCACGGGAGCTTGTAGCCCCACGGCGATGACGATGAATCCGATAGTGGCAGCCAGGCTGTACGCCGGCGCTACGGAGGCGAGAGCGACCACGACGCTCGAAAGCAATCCAAGCGCGTTGGGCTTGAGTCCCTTTTCTAAAACGTCGAAGTCTTGAGGAGCCTGTGTTGCTGTCATGGCACATCCTTTGCTTACGCGGGGCTTGACTCTTCGCACGCTACTCCCAGCAAGCGCATTTTTGACGATTTCGTGCCCATTCCAAGGCACCTTCTTCCCTGCCTCACGTCCTGTTTTGACCGCTAGAGTGAGGATATGAGGATTTTGACCTTGGGTTCAGGCGGTGTGGGTTCAGCGGCCGTGGGTATTGCTACGCGTCGCGATTTTTTTGAGCTGATGGTCGTGGCCGACTACGACTTGGCTCGTGCTGAGCAAGCGGTGGGGCGTTTTCCTAGTGACGAACGGTTGATCGCAGCTCAGGTCGATGCTTCCGACGCGGCCTCAGTGGCCGCCCTGGTGCGAGAGCACAACATCACTCATGTGTTCAACGCGGTGGATCCGCGATTTGTGATGCCGATCTTTGAAGGCGCAATCGCTGGCGGTGCTGATTACCTCGACATGGCGATGTCATTGTCTAAGCCGCATCCCACAGACCCGTATTCGCAGGTGGGACTCAAACTCGGCGATGAGCAGTTTGCTCAAGAACAACACTGGGTGGATTCAGGACGACTGGCCGTGGTCGGTATCGGCATTGAGCCAGGGTTGGCCGATGTGTTCGCGCGCTATGCCGCCGACGAGCACTTCAGCGAGATTGACGAAGCCGGGGTGCGGGATGGATCTAACCTCGTGGTGGCCGGCTATGACTTCGCTCCTTCCTTTTCGATTTGGACCACGATTGAGGAATGTCTCAACCCTCCGGTGATTTTTGAAAAGGATCGCGGCTGGTTTACCACTGAGCCCTTCTCTGAACCCGAAGTCTTTGATTTTCCGGAAGGCATTGGCCCGGTTGAATGCGTCAACGTTGAGCACGAGGAAGTACTGCTGATTCCTCGCTGGGTCGACGCCAAGCGCGTGACCTTTAAATACGGGCTAGGCGATGAGTTCATTGATGTCCTACGCACGCTGCACAAGTTGGGTCTGGACAGCACCACCCCGGTCATGGTCAAGGGGCAGCCGGTCAGTCCGCGCGACGTTGTGGCTGCTTGTTTGCCTGACCCCGCAACACTGGGCGACAAGATGAGTGGCAAGACCTGTGCGGGGCTGTGGGTGCGAGGCACCGGCAAGGATGGCCAACCTCGCTCGACGTACTACTACCACGTGGTTGACAACGAGTGGTCGATGAGTGAATACGGCGACCAGGCCGTCGTATGGCAAACCGCCATCAATCCGATCATCGCTCTCGAACTGTTGCACGAAGGCTCGTGGACCGGTGTTGGTGTGCTGGGCCCAGAAGCTTTCCCCGCACAACCATTCTTGGACAAACTGGTCGAGTACGGATCACCGTGGGGCATGCGCGAACAGGATTAGTTGGTACGCGCTAGTTCAAAGTAATAAACGCTTGTTCAATAATGTCGAGTGCTTCATTCAGTAGTTCCTCGCTGATGACCAGTGGCGGGAGGAAGCGCAAAACGTTTCCATACGTTCCCGCGGTGAGAACGACAACACCGTGTGCATGGCATGCCTTGGCCACGGCGCCAGCCAATGCATCGTTGGGCTGATCGGTTCCAGGGACCACGAGCTCTACGGCGATCATCGCCCCGCGGCCCCGCACTTCAGCAATCGCCGGCACCTTGCCTTGCATGGTGACCAGTCGAGCTTTCATTAATGCCTCGATGGCTTGGGCTCGCGAAGGTAGGTCGTGGGCTTCCATAGCGGCGATGGATCCGATCGCAGCGGCACATGCAACGGGATTTCCGCCATAGGTTCCGCCCAGTCCACCCACATGAGCTGCATCCATGATCTCGGCGCGACCAGTTACCGCTGCCAGTGGCAAGCCACCGGCGATTCCCTTGGCGGTAGTGATGACGTCAGGAATGACACCTTCGTGATCGCAAGCAAACCAGGCGCCGGTTCGGGCAAAGCCGGTTTGAATCTCGTCAGCGATGAAAACAATTCCATTGTCGGTACAAAAATCCGACAAGGCCTTCAAGAAGCCAGGCGCAGGAACGACAAAGCCGCCTTCACCTTGGATGGGTTCAATCACTAATGCGGCAACTTGGTCTGATCCGACTTCCTTTTCAATCTTGGTGATGGCCACGGCTGCTGCTTGTGCGCCGTCAAGACCATCGCGGAACGGGTACGAGGTTGGAACGCGATAAATATCGGAGGCGAACGGACCAAAGCCGTGCTTGTAAGGCATGTCCTTGGCTGTCATGGCCATCGTCAAGTTCGTACGCCCGTGATACGCGTGCTCAACGACCACGACAGCCTGACGCTTGGTGTAGGCGCGCGCGATCTTCACGGCGTTTTCGACCGCTTCGGCACCGGAGTTAAACAGTGCCGAACGCTTGGCGTGATCACCGGGCGTGAGTCGGTTCAGCGCTTCACACACTTCGACGTATCCCTCATAGGGCGTGATCATGAAGCACGTGTGCGTAAACAAGGCGACTTGATCTTGCACCCGCGAGACCACTTCTGGGTTGGCGTTACCGACCGATGTCACAGCGATTCCCGAACCCAAGTCGATCAGGTGGTTGCCATCAACATCAACCAGAATTCCGCCAGCTGCTCGTTCAATAAAGACGGGCAAGGTGGTGCCGACTCCGCGGGCCACAGCATCGGCTCGGCGCTGCATGAGCGCATCAGACTTGGGGCCTGGAATAGCGGTAACGACCCGTCGTTCCTGCGGGATATCAAATTCCTGGGACAACGCAGAAAGGCTCATGCCCTGTAGATTACGGGGGATTTCGGGCCAACGACACCCGTAAGGAGTCGTCGCTTCAGCAAAGGTCTGTCCCATAGGGGAAGATGAACCTGTGCGCACAGTGGTGATCCTTGGAAGCACTGGGTCGATCGGGACTCAGGCCTTGGATGTTATTGCCCGAAACCCTGAAGATTTCTCTGTCACCGGACTGGCCGCTGGCGGATCCGACCTGCAGCTGTTGGCCCAACAGGCGGTTGCCACCGGTGCTCCTGTCATCGCCTTGGCTAACGCTACGAGTCCGACACAGTTTCTTGATGCCTTCACGGCGCTTGCGCCAACAGCGCCCAAGCCACAGGTGATCTGCGGACCCGAAGCCGTCGTTGAGGTCGCATCGTTGTCCTGTGATGTGGTGCTCAATGCCATCACCGGTTCGATCGGCTTGCGCCCCACCTTGGCAGCTCTTGCGGCCGGCAGTGTCGTCGCATTGGCCAATAAGGAATCCCTGATCGTGGGTGGGCCATTAGTGAAAGCCATTGCTGGTCCCGATCAACTCGTGCCGGTTGACTCTGAGCACTCTGCATTGGCGCAATGTCTGCGCGCCGGACGAGCAAGCGAAGTCAAGCGCTTGCTGTTGACCGCCAGTGGGGGACCATTCCTTGGCAAGTCGCGCGCTGAACTAGGAAGCGTCACGCCAGAACAAGCCTTGAAGCATCCGACCTGGTCTATGGGACCAGTAGTGACCGTAAATTCGGCGACCTTGATGAACAAGGGCCTTGAAGTGATCGAGGCGCACTTACTTTTTGACATTGACATGTCGCGTATCGATGTGGTGGTGCATCCGCAATCCATCGTGCACTCCATGGTCGAGTTCGTCGATGGATCAACGATTGCTCAGGTGTCACCCCCGGACATGCGATTGCCGATCGCGATGGGAATTGCCTGGCCCCACCGCGTCACAGACGCGTCACCGGCTAATGATTGGACCAAGCCCGTCTCGTGGGACTTCCGCCCGCTCGACGACAGTGCCTTTCCTGCTGTGGCGCTCGCCCGTGAAGCCGGTACGCGTGGCGGAATTGCACCGGCGGTGTTCAACGCGGCCAACGAAGTGTGCGTTGATGCATTCCTTACGGGCCGGTTGCCATTTTTAGGAATTGTCGACACTGTTGCCAAGGTCGTGGGCGATGCACCGGCTCAAACCTCTGCCTCGTTGACTTTGGACGATGTCCTGCAAGCCGAAACCTGGGCACGTGAGGCGACTCGAACGATGGTGGGGGTGACGTAATGGATCTTTCGCTCAACGTTCTGGGCTGGTTCATCATGCTCGTGGGAATTTCGCTGTCCATTGCGCTGCATGAAGTTGGTCACCTGGTGACAGCAAAGAAATTTGGCGTCAAAGTCACCGAATACATGGTCGGCTTCGGCCCCAAGCTTTTTTCTCGTCAGCGCGGCGAAACCGAGTACGGAATTAAGGCCATTCCCCTGGGTGGCTACATCCGCATGATTGGAATGCTGCCGCCGGTCAATCCAGATCGCCCGGAGGTTTTACGAACCACCACAACGAGCCGCATGGGTGCGTTGGTCGATGATGCTCGACAAACTGCAGCAGATGAAATCGGCCCCGACGATGCTGACCGCGTCTTTTATAAGTTGCCGGTTCGCCAAAAATTAGTGGTGATGCTCGGTGGCCCGACGATGAACCTGATCATCTCGGCGATTTTGTTCACCATCGCCTTTATGGCCCTTGGTTTACCTACGCCGAGCAATGTTGTGGGCTACGTCGCACCATGTATTCCTACCGAAGCCTCTCTTCGGGCCGACAAATCCTTAACTAAGTGCCCCAATACGCCTTCTCCCGCTGCTGAATCTGGCCTTAAAGTGGGCGACCGCATCGTTTCGTTCAACGGCGTGGCCACCTCAAACTGGGAACAGGTGCGCACACAAATTCGCACCAGCGATAAGTCCAATGTTCCTTTCACCGTTGATCGTGATGGCAAGACCGTGCGTTTGACCACGACGCTGGTCCAAGCTCCGCGACCAACGTTCAACGATCAAGGTGAGATCACCGGTATTCAACCGGCTTTCTATTTCGGACTTGCCCCCACGGAGGAGTTAGTTAAGCAATCCTTTATTGCTGTCCCCAAGCAAATGTGGGACATCACTAAGCAAGCAACGCGAGCCATCGTTACCTTGCCCGTGAAGATGTACGAACTCACCAAGACCGTCTTTGGTGGTCAACCACGCGATCCCAATGGGCTGGTCGGGGTCGTAGGGGTGGGGCGGATTAGTGGTGAGGTCGTGGCCGCCGAAGGCATTGACGTACAGCTCAAAGCACTACAGATTTTGGGTCTTCTTGCTGGCTTGAATTTGTTCCTGTTCCTGTTCAACCTCATCCCGTTGCTACCACTCGATGGTGGCTACGCCATCGGCGCAGTGTGGGAAGGCATTAAGCGGGGCTGGGCTCGAATGCGGGGCAAGCCAGACCCTGGGCCGGTCGATGTGGCCAAGGCTTTGCCGTTGGCTTATGGGATTTCTATCGTTTTGATCCTCATGGGTGTGCTGCTGGTGTGGGCGGACTTGTTCAAGCCCATCACCTTGGGG
The DNA here is from genome assembly GCA_037130835.1 of Actinomycetes bacterium. Lineage (GTDB taxonomy): Bacteria > Actinomycetota > Actinomycetes > UBA12327 > UBA12327 > AcAMD-2. The sequence continues at coordinate 6,420 of JBAXSF010000022.1, read as the reverse complement.
CTCTAAATGACCTGCAGTAAGGGATACTGAACTCATGACCTCGCTCAACCTCGGCATGCCCTCTGCACCTCCGGTTCCGCTAGCCCCTCGACGCAAGACGCGTCAGTTGTTGCTGAACCACCCCACACACCCCGTACTGGTGGGCGGGGATGCGCCGATTTCGGTGCAGTCGATGGCTACAACGTTGACCGCGGACGTCAATTCAACGTTGCAACAAATCGCTGAGCTGACCGCGTCGGGTTGCCAGATTGTGCGCATTGCTGTTCCAAGCCAAGACGACGTTGAAGCCCTGCCAGCGATTGCCAAGAAGTCTGGCATTCCAGTGATTGCTGACATTCACTTTCAACCGAAGTATGTTTTCGCTGCGATTGACGCCGGTTGCGCTGGCGTGCGCGTTAACCCCGGCAACATCAAAGCTTTTGATGACAAAGTCAAAGACATTGCCAAGGCGGCAGGCGATGCAGGCATTCCGATCCGCATTGGTGTCAATGCAGGTTCGCTCGATAAGCGTTTGCTCGAAAAGTACGGCAAGGCCACCCCAGAAGCCCTCGTGGAATCAGCGTTGTGGGAATGCTCTCTGTTTGAAGAGCACGGCTTCCAAGACATCAAGATTTCGGTCAAGCACAACGACCCCGTCATCATGGTCCAGGCGTACCGACTCCTGTCACAACAATGCGATTACCCGTTGCACTTGGGTGTGACCGAAGCCGGTCCTGCATTTCAAGGCACGATTAAGTCAGCGGTTGCCTTTGGCGCTTTGCTCGCGGACGGCATCGGAGACACGATTCGCGTGTCACTGTCGGCTCCGCCGGTCGAGGAAATCAAAGTCGGTAACCAGATCCTTGAATCCCTCGGTTTGCGTCAACGCGGACTAGAAATTGTGTCGTGCCCATCCTGTGGTCGCGCGCAAGTTGATGTGTACACGTTGGCTGAACAAGTCACCGCTGGTTTAGAAGGCCTCACCGTTCCACTGCGCGTTGCCGTCATGGGGTGCGTGGTCAATGGTCCAGGTGAAGCCCGCGAGGCTGACCTCGGTGTCGCATCGGGTAATGGCAAGGGTCAGATTTTTGTTCGCGGGGAAGTGATCAAGACCGTGCCGGAATCTGAAATTGTTGAGACGTTGATCGAAGAAGCACTGCGCATGGCTGAGGAAATGGGAATCGATCCTGAAGCCGAGGGCATTGGCCCGGTCGTCGAAGTTCGCTAATGACGACCGACGAGCACTCCCTCGCTACCTCGTCGTTGCGCGAGCTGACTCCTACGGATTTGCCAGACCTGCAACAACTCTTGGACCGCGATCCGGTTCGGCATTGCTTCGTCGCGCATCGCGTCCATGCCTCGGCTATGCAAAGTTGGCGAATGGGTGGGCAAGTGTGGGGATGGTTTGAGGGCGAGCGGTTGGTATCGGCCATGTACAACGGCGCCAACCTCGTTCCGGTCGAAGCAACCGAAGCCGCACTGTTTGCTTTTGCCGACCGATCACGCAAGTTTGGTCGGCGCTGTTCCTCGATTGTGGGGCCGGCCGATGAAGTGGCTGAGTTGTGGCGCTTACTGGCACCGTCGTGGGGTCCAGCCCGGGACGAACGCACCAACCAACCGGTGATGGCGTTGACGAAGGCGCCGTCCGTTGATCCCGATCCTTTGGTGCGTTTGGTACGCGAAGACGAACTCGACATTTTGTTGCCAGCCTGCATTGACATGTTCACCGAAGAAGTCGGGATTTCACCGATTCACGGCGAAAGCATGAATGTGTATCGCGCGCGGATCGCCGATGTCATTCGACAGGGCCGTGCCTTGGCTCGCATTGAAGACGGCCGTGTGGTCTTTAAGGCCGAAATCGGAGCGGTGTCAGCCCAGGCTTGCCAGGTCCAAGGTGTGTGGATCGATCCGCAGATGCGCGGGCTGGGCATGGCTGCCGCCGGCATGGCTGCGGTTGCGAACTACGCGCAAACCCACATTGCTCCGGCCGTCTCGCTCTATGTCAATGACTACAACACATCAGCCCGCCGGGCCTACCTTCGTGCTGGCTTCACCCAGACAGACACGTTCGCTTCCATCCTGTTCTAGCCGCTCCGCGCAGCAAGACCGATACGCTTACGCCACCAGCCCCAGCCTCGGAGGAAAACCCGTGATCTTGCGTATGTCCACGCTGTTCTTGCGTACCTTGCGTGAAGATCCTGCCGATGCTGAAGTCCCCAGTCACACCCTGTTGGTGCGTGCTGGATATGTGCGCCGAGTCGCTCCTGGAATCTTCACTTGGTTGCCTTTGGGGTGGCGGGTGTTTCGCAAGGTCGAGCAGATCGTGCGTGACGAAATGGATGCCTTTGGTGCCCAAGAAGTGCACTTCCCAGCCCTGTTGCCGCGTGAACCCTATGAAGCCACCGCGCGCTGGACGGAATATGGCCAGACTCTCTTCCGCTTGCAGGACCGCAAGGGCTCAGACATGTTGCTCGGCCCGACGCACGAAGAGATGTTTACGCTCTTGGTCAAGAGCGAGTACTCCAGTTACAAAGACTTGCCCTTGAGCTTGTATCAAATTCAAACCAAGTACCGCGATGAAGCCCGCCCCCGCGCTGGAATCTTGCGTGGCCGCGAATTCGTGATGAAGGACTCGTATTCCTTTGACCTCGACGATGCCGGTTTGCAAGAGTCCTACGAACAACACCGGCAGGCCTACATCCGCATCTTTGATCGCCTCGGCTTGGAGTACGTGATCGTGTCGGCTATGGCCGGTGCCATGGGTGGAAGTCAAAGCGAAGAGTTCCTCGCGCCTTGTGTGTCGGGCGAAGACACCTTTGTGCGCAGTACTGATGGGCTCTATGCCGCCAACGTCGAAGCCGTGGTCACTCCCACGCCGGCGCCGCTCAGTTTCGATGGAGCTGCGGCGGTCCATGCAGAAGCCACCCCCAACTGCGAAACCATCGACGACTTGGTCGCACTGTCTAACCGTGACTTCCCGCGATCTGATGGTCGCGCTTGGACGGCTGCAGACACCTTGAAGAACGTGGTCCTCAAGCTCACCTACCTCGATGACTCCACTGATGTCTTGGTGGTTGGCGTGCCCGGCGATCGCGAAGTGGACCTGCGTCGTCTAGAGGCAGCAGTTTTCCCCGCCACTGTTGAACCACTGGGCGAAGAAGATTTCGCCAAGCACCCTGCTTTGGTCCGCGGTTACATCGGCCCGCAGGTGTTGGGTGAACAAAGCGCTAGTGGCATCCGTTACTTGGTCGATCCGCGCGTGAGCACTGGTTCGGCGTGGATCAGTGGTGCCAACTCCACGGGTCAGCACGTGTATGACCTCGTCGTGGGACGCGACTTCACGCCCGATGGCACCGTTGAGGCAGTGGCGGTGCGCGATGGCGACCTAGCCCCCGATGGTCATGGCGAATTAGTCAGCGCGCGGGGAATTGAAATCGGTCACATCTTCCAACTAGGCACCAAGTATGCGGAAGCCTTGGAACTGAAGGTGTTGAACGAAAATGGCAAGCAGCAGGTCGTGACCATGGGTTCGTATGGCATCGGCGTATCGCGCGCGGTGGCCGCTGTCGCTGAACAAACCTATGACGAGATCGGTTTGAGTTGGCCACGCAGTATTTCGCCCGCGGATGTTCATATCGTGGCCGCGGGCAAGGAAGACGAGCTGTACGCCTTCGCCGATGACCTGGTGAGCGACCTGGAAGAACAAGGCATCGAAGTTCTCTATGACGATCGACGCCGGGTCTCACCTGGCGTGAAGTTCAAGGATGCTGAACTGATCGGAATCCCTACGATCATCGTGATCGGTAAGGGTCTGGTCAGTGGCGTCCTCGAAATTCGCGATCGCGCTTCAGGTCACAGTCGTGAAGTAGCAACTGCTGACGCGCTGGCCGCCATTGTGGCCGAGGTGCGTGGCTAGTTAGCCGGCGCGACTTGGCTTAAGCCGGGAAATGCTTGTGCTCGGCCCCGCCACTGGGTGGCGCGTACGGCGCAGCCTTGGAGTTGCTCTACAGCAATGCCGCGAGCCGATGCATCGTTTTCGAGCATCAATTCTGCATAGAGCACGCTCAGGCGATCTTCGATCGCAATGGCCGTGGTGACCAGTTGTTTTTGCGTTCCAGCCGAAATATCAACGGCATAGAACGGGTCAGCCGGTACCGGTTCGGCACCTTTGCTGACAATCAATCGTGAGAGTTGATCACGGGCACTGCGATGAGCGTTCAGGTTGGTCAATGCCCGCCCCGATTTCGAGGTGAGCCGCCCCCCGACTACGCCGTAGCCGTAAATCGCAGCATGTTCACCAGCGAGGGCGAGCTGAAGACGATCGAGGACGCTCATGAAGCCACCTCAACACTGGCCAGTGAGGCGTTCGAGGCCGCGATGGATGCCAGCAGTCGCGCAATGCGCGGTGAAGCGCCGACCGCTACCCGGGCACACAGTGCCGCCTGTTTGCGTTGGGCCGCGGCGAGTTGAGTTAAGGACGTGATGGGCTTGGGTTCAACGACTTCTGTCGTTGCGCCGGCGGCGATGAGTGCATCAAGGTGGGCTTGATGAATCACCACTGCCTCGCGGGCTTTGCTCAAAGATTGTGCACCGGCAAGTAGTGCTGCTTCGGCGACAAAAACTTGATTGACTCCGGCTTCGTCCACGCGGGGATCGAGGGCGTTGTCGTTACTGCTGCAAGCACTCACCGACAGTCCGCTGACACCTAAGACCACACCCAAGCCCAGCGCCGAAAGCACGCCTCGGCGTGAGATGGGGCGCATGGGTAGTCCTCTCGCATGTGCAGGTGGGGGAGTTAGGCAGTAGCGTCAGGTTAGTGGCAGGGCGTACGCTCTGACTGTATTGCGCACGAGAGCACGACAGATTTACAACTGTTTGACCACAACTGGACCCCCTGTCAGGAGAGCTTTGATGACCGCATCCGAGGACAGAGTGTGGGCCGTTGTTGAACCCGTGGTTGAAAACCAGGGCTATGACCTTGAGGCGCTTTCCGTAATGGCTGCAGGCCGTCGTCGCCTGGTCAAGATCGTCATTGACAGTGATCTGGGCGTTGACCTAGACGATGTGGCGCGCATCAGCAGCGAGGTTTCTCGTGCCCTCGATGATGCCGATGCCATGGGCGAGACCCCCTACGTCTTGGAAGTCACCTCTCCTGGAGTGGATCGACCCCTGACGCTCGAGCGTCACTGGCGCCGGGCGGCTAGCCGACTCGTCAAAGTCACCTTGATCGATGGTGACTCCGTCACGGGTCGAGTCGCCTCAACGAACGAAACATCTGCCACGTTGGTGAACGACGACGATGCCACCAGCGCGGACATCGCCTTTGCTGATGTGGAAAAAGCAGTCGTGCAAATTGAATTCAACCGGTCACGCATCAACGACGAACTCAGCGACGAACTCGATGAGTTTGACGACAACGAAGGAGGGCAGTGACATGGATATCGACATGAGCGCGCTGCGCGCACTGGTTACTGAAAAGGAAATCCCCTTTGAAGTCGTGGTGTCGGCTTTGCAGGCAGCACTTCTGACGGCGTATCACCACACCGAAGGTGCGCACGCGCACGCCCGTGTGGAACTTGATCAAAAGACCGGTCATGTTTCGGTCTGGGTGCGCGGCGAAAGCACCGAGGAAGGCGAACTCGCCCCTGAATTTGAGGACACCCCTAAAGGATTTGGCCGGATCGCGGCTGCCACTGCCCGCCAGGTCATCATGCAGCGCCTGCGCGATGTTGACGACGAGCGATCCTTTGGCGAATGGACGGGTCGCGAAGGCGATGTGGTCTCCGGTGTGATCCAACAGGGTCGTGACGCGCGCGATGTGATGATCGACCTCGGCGGCCTTGAAGGGTTGCTGCCTCCAGCCGAACAAGTCCCCGGCGAGAAGTATGTCCACGGTGAGCGCATTAAGTGTTTCGTTGTTGGCGTTCGCAAGGGACAACGCGGCCCACAGATCACCTTGTCGCGCACTCACCCTGGACTCGTTCGCAAGCTCTTTGCACTCGAGATTCCTGAGATCGCCGATGGTTCAGTCGAATTGGTTGCCATGGCCCGCGAAGCGGGGCACCGCACCAAGGTTGCAGTACACGCCAAGCGCGAAGGCATTAATGCCAAGGGTTCGTGCATCGGACCGTTGGGTCAGCGCGTGCGCAACATCATGCATGAGTTGCATGGCGAGAAGATCGACATCGTCGACTGGTCCGAAGACCCGGCCGAATTTGTTAAGCATGCGCTTTCACCGGCCAAGGTCTCCAGCGTCGAAGTGATCGACGAACTAGCCCGAGCTGCTCGCGTGATCGTGCCGGACTACCAACTCTCGCTGGCCATTGGCAAAGAGGGACAAAACGCTCGCCTGGCTGCCCGCCTGACCGGCTGGCGCATTGACATCCGTTCGGATATGGCTCCCGATCAATCCATTGGCACCCGCGCAGTGCCTGACGCCCT
>JBAXSF010000021.1:0-13567 GCA_037130835.1 Actinomycetes bacterium | reverse complement strand
TAGAGCCCCAGCCTTCCAAGCTGGCCATGCCGGTTCGATCCCGGTCACCCGCTCTGAAATATGTGGACCCCCTTTGTGGGGGTTCACATATTTGTGGGGCTTGTCCGGGATCGGGAGGAGCCGTGCAACAGCACGGCGACGGCCCCGGTCACCAACCGGCAGGAGCGATAGCCACGAACGGATCGGGAGGAGCCGTGCAACAGCGCGGCGACGGCCCCGGTCACCAACTGGCAACTGTGGAACACTGCACCAATGAGCATCGTTCAAGCCTCGTGCGATAAGTGGGCAACAACACTTACGGGATTTCTCACCCAGCCGGACGTGTCAGAGATTTCTTTCACTTCACCTGAATCCGGCGAACCGGCGGGCTCCCTGACGATCACTGAGGGCTCAACGAGGTCGGGCGCTCGGGTCCGCGTGGTCGACACCCGTCTGCTTATTCCTGCCTTGGGTTTAGACGCCGCGATGGTTCACGCTTTTGCACCCAGTGAATCGACTAGTCCACACCTGCTCAGCGACTTAGCCACCATGCATGACCCAACTCCCGATGGTGGAACGGAAATGACGTGGCACTTTCATGTGGACCTGATGCCCCGCGTGGACTTGATCATTGACCCCGAATTCATTGACGCGGTCTACCCCTCACTGACGCAGGCGCACACCAGTGCCTATGCGATTGAAGGCATGATGCCGATCGCCGTTCCTCACCGCTTACGTTCGCTTGCCTCTCCATGGCTCATTGGTGCCATCGTTCGACCAACAGATGAAGTGGTCACCCGAGAGTTGTTCACGACTTACGCGAATCGTTGGCACGAGTTGGTTAATAACCCGCCACTTGTCGCTGACCCTGCTTCGCAGCGCGAGCGTGACATCAAGCATCGAGCCACGCTGTTTAACAACGACACCGATCCGGTGTGGCAGAATTTGGCCAAACTCGTTGGACAGGCTGACACCGACACGTTGCTCGCAGCTATTCGCAACCCGGTCTAGTCACTTTTGGCAGGTAGGGCACCAGAAAAGATTCCGGCCCGAAACCTCACGCTTAAGAATCGGGGTTGAGCAGACCAAGCACTGCTGGGATTCACGCCGATAGACGTACACCTCTCCCCCATGTCGATCATTCCGTGGAGCTCGACCAGTTCGTTCGGGCAAATGCTTCGATCGGACCGTGTCAATCTGGCCAACGTCAGCTCCAATGCGCATCAGCTTGACGAGATCGCGCCAGATTTTGAGCCACACCTTGCGATCAACATCACGACCTGGTGTCAAAGGATCAATGCCCAACCGAAACAGCACCTCAGCGCGATACACATTGCCCACGCCGGAAACGATGTCCTGCCGCATCAACAACACACAGATGGGTGAAGAACTTTTTGAGATGACATTCCACGCCCGCTTCTCGTCCGCATCCACACGTAGTGGATCAGGGCCCAAGCGATTGAGCAGCACCGCCACGTCCGACGATGTCACCAGTTCGCACTGCGTTGGACCACGCAAATCGGCCACTGCTTGCTTGCCATGCAGTCGCAGTCGAACTTGACCGACCGGAGAAGCTGCCTTTTCGTTCACCAAAGGTTTGATGTTCCAAGCCCCGTACAGCCCCAAGTGCACGTGCACGATCGCATCGTTGGCGAACTCCATGAGCAGGTGTTTGCCCACTGCTTGGGCTTGGACAAAGGTCGTGCGATCAATGCGGGCGGCGCTGTCAGCAAAGCGACCCTGTGGGCTCGTCACTGCGAGAGCCTGTCCAGCAAATGCCTCGTTGAGGTCTGCAGCATTGCGGTGAATCGTGTGACCTTCAGGCATGACAACGACAACTAGTCAAAAGCAGGTGGCTGGGTGCGAGCACGCTTGATTTCGTAGAAGCCTTCCGAGCCCGAGAGCAACACGATCCCATCAAAGAGGCGGCCAGCGGCCTCACCCTTGGGTGTGGGGCTAATCACCGGACCGAAGTAACCGATTCCATTGATCGCCATGACCGGCGTGCCGATTTCCATCGCTGCTGCATCTTGCGATGCCTGATGCGAAGCGCGAATCGCGTCGTCGAATTCCTTAGAAGAAACAGCATCCGCCAGATCGGCCGGAAGATTCAGCTCAGCAAGGGCTTCCACAATCACGGTCGGATCGTCGCGTCGATTGTCAACGAAAATACGTCGACTAATCGCGGTGTACAGCGGTTCAGTGATTTCCACACCGACGCGCGCCTGGGCCGCAGCAACAACGCGCACCGGTCCCCACACTTTGCTCATCATGTCGACATACTCCGATGGAATGTCTTTGCCTTCATTGAGAACGGCCAAGCTCATGATGTGGAACCGCAGATCGATGTCTCGCACCTTTATTGCCTCAAGAATCCACCGCGAGGTCAACCATGCCCATGGACACATGGGGTCAAACCACATGTCAACGACGATTGGGGTGTCTTGTGATGCAGCGGACAAGGCTTCCTCCATGGGCGGGCTGGAACAGTATCGACACCCTAGGATGGCAAAGACCGCTACTAAGGAGTGCCCTGACGTGTCCGGCAACAACCTCACCCGTGACGAAGCCCGCCAGCGAGCCAGAGATCTAGACATTAGCCACTACGACGTGGCCATTGACCTGACTCGGGGCGCCATGACCTTCGGCTCGACCACCACGGTGAGCTTTACCGCTTCGGCCCCTACTTCATTCATCGAATTCACCGCGGCCAGCGTCAACACCATCGTGCTCAATGGGCAGGAACTCGACCCTGCCGTAGCCTTCGATGGAAATCGAATCACCCTCTCGGGCTTAGCTCACAACAACGTCCTCACCGTCGAAGGCGACGGGGTGTACTCCAATACTGGCGAAGGCTTACATCGATTCGTTGACCCCGTTGATAACGAGGTGTACCTCTACACCCAATTCGAATCCGCAGACGCCAAGCGCATGTTTGCCTGCTTTGATCAGCCGGACCTGAAGGCGACGTATTCCTTCACGGTAACTGCTCCATCACATTGGAAGGTCATCTCCAACTCCCCCACACCCAACGCAGACGTCCTGGATGACACCAAGAGTGTGTGGAGTTTTGATCCCACTGCTCGGATGTCCACATACATCACAGCTCTGGTAGCTGGTCCGTACCACGAGGAACGCGGCGAATACGCCGGCGTCAACGGCACCTACCCCATGGGTGTGTTTTGTAGGCAATCTCTTGCTGAATTCCTCGATGCTGATGACATCATTGGCACAGCCGCTCGTGGGTTTGAACTTTTTGAACGCGAATTTGGCGTCGCATACCCCTTCGGCAAGTACGACCAACTGTTCGTTCCCGAATTCAACGCCGGAGCGATGGAAAATGCGGGCTGCGTCACATTCCACGAGGATTTGTTATTCCGCAGCAAGGTGACCGACGCTGCTTACGAGCAACGTTCTAATACCATCCTTCACGAACTTGCCCACATGTGGTTTGGCAACCTCGTCACGATGACGTGGTGGGACGACTTATGGCTCAACGAATCTTTCGCTGAGTGGGCATCCCACTTTGCCAACGTTCGTGCCACTCGTTACACCGATGCCTGGACGAGTTTTTGCAATCAGCGCAAAGCGTGGGCTTATCGTCAGGATCAACTTCCTTCCACGCACCCCATCGCTGCCGACATGGTCGACCTTGATGCCGTGCGCGTGAACTTTGATGGCATTACCTACGCCAAGGGCGCATCCGCCTTGCGCCAACTGGTGGCTTGGGTGGGTGAAGACGAGTTCTTGCAGGGAGTACGCGAATACTTCGCTAAGCATGCGTGGGGGAACACCGAGCTCACTGACCTGCTGACCGAATTGTCAGCCGCCTCCGGTCGTGACTTGTCGGACTGGACTTCCCAGTGGCTGGAAACTGCGGGCGTTAACACCTTGATGCCCGATTTTGATCTCAACGCCGACGGTACCTACGCGCGTTTTGCTGTCGCGCAGTTGCCGCCCACCAGTCCGGCCGGGCTCGACCCAATTCTGCGCTCGCACCGCATTGCTATTGGTCTTTATAGCGACGTCGAGGGTCGGCTTGCACCGATTCAGCGCATTGAAGTCGACATCACGGGTGCATCCTCTGATGTTCCCGAGCTCATGGGAGTTCAACAGCCGGATCTGATTCTTCTCAACGACGGTGACCTCACCTTTGCCAAGATTCGACTTGACCAACGTTCCGCACAGACCAGTGCCGACCGCATGGGAGATGTCACTGACTCATTGGCTCGGGCCCTGCTGTGGGGAGCGGCATGGGACATGACACGCGATGCCGAGATGCCCACGCGTCAATTCCTTGACCTCACACTCAGTGCTATTCCACAAGAGGAATCCATCGGTGTGGTGCAACAAGGACTCCGCCAAGTCAAAGCTGCGCTTGATCAATATGCCGAGCCGAAATGGCGCAGCACTGGACTTGATCGGCTAGCAACGACCCTGAGTGAATGGATGGTGGGTGCCGAACCAGGAAGTGACCGCCAACTGACCTTCGTTCGTTCCTTTGTTTCTGCTTCCAACACCGACGAGCAACTGCAGCGAGTCGAAAACATTCTTGAGGGCGACGAAGTCCTGCCAGGATTAACCTTGGACACCGACCTTCGTTGGGCATTAGTGCAACGCCTCGTAAGCGCAGGACACACTGACCTTGATCGTGTGACTGCGGAGTTGGCTCGCGACAACACCGCTACAGGACTGCGTCAGGCAGCGCTTGCTCGAGCCAGTCGACCGACGCCCCAAGCCAAGGCAGAAACGTGGGACGCCGTCATTAACGACGCCTCGCTACCCAACGCCATGATCGGTTCCATGATCGGCGGGTTCTTGCACCCCGATCAAATCGAACTTCTCAACCCTTACGTCGAAAAATACTTCGCTGTTGCCGCCAACATTTGGAATGTGCGCACTCATGAAATTGCGCAAGACATCTTGATGGGGCTCTACCCGGTTTACAGCGTGCACCAATCCACGGTTGCTGCTGCCGATACTTTTCTGGCTCGCACTGACCTAGAGCCCACCGTGCGTCGATTGGTCAGCGAAGGTCGCGACTCCACGGTTCGTGCGCTCAACGCTCGCGCATGTGATGCTTCGTGATTTATCCGGATGCTCCGCGTCTTGACTTGGTCGAGAACCTGCACGGAACCGACGTAGCCGACCCCTACCGCTGGCTTGAGGATGCTCAGGACCAGCGCACGATCACGTGGCTCTCGTCGCAAGACACCTTGGTGGCTCAAGCCTGTGCCGAGTGGAGCACGTCGAGCCATTGGGAATCGCGTTTGCGGGATCTAACGTCGGCCGGCGCTATCTCGCCCCCGATTTGGCGTGGCGAACGCGCTTTCTTTATGCGTCGCACAGCCGAACAAGAACACGCCCTCTTGCTCACCATCGATCCAGATGGCACCGAGCGCGTCCTGATTGACCCGATGGAGTTGGATTCAGACGGCCTGACCACCCTGGATACCTGGCAGCCGTCCAAAGAGGGCAATCTCTTGGCTTACCAGGTCTCCGAAGGTGGTAACGAGGAATCCATCTTGCGTGTCATGCGCGTCAGCGATGGCACCATCGTCGATGGGCCGATTGATCGGGCGCGCTACTCACCGGTTGCATGGTTGCCCGGCGAGGAAAAGTTTTACTACGTACGTCGCGTTGATCCGAGCACCATTCCTGCTGAGGAAGAGCAGTACCACCGTCGCATTTGGCTTCACACGCTTGGACAACATCCCGACACCGACATTGAAATCTTTGGCGCCGGCCAGACCATCACCAACTACTACGAGGTGGGTGTCAGTCGTGACGGTCGCTGGCTAGAGATCTCAGCGGCCGAAGGAACAGCCCCACGCAATGACTTGTGGGTAGCGGATCTTTCTACCTGCGCACCGGAAAGTCCCAAACTTCGCGAAGTTCAAGTCGGGGTTGATGCTCAAACTCGGTTGGAATTTGGTCGCGACGGGCGCATTTATGTCTTTACTGACCTTGATGCACCGCGTGGGCGCATTTGTGTCACCGATGCCGCCCATATGACCTCTGACCACTGGCGTGACCTGATTTCTCAAGATGACATCGCCGTGCTGGATGGATTTGGCATCTTGGATGGGCCCGAGCTTGACGAGCCGGTGATGTTGGCGACCTGGACTCGTCACAGCGTTGGCGAGATCACGGTTCATCGCCTCATTGACGGGAAGCAAACCGGCGTTGTTCCAGCTCCAGGAGTGGGAACTCTGGGCGGAATCGTTGAACGACCCGAAGGTGGACACGAAGCCTGGTTTAGCTACTCCGACTACACCACACCAAGCAGCATCCAACACTTTGATGCCCGCACGATGACGACATCGTTGTGGGCTAACGCACCCGGCACCGTGGTCGTTCCCTCCGTGTCAACTCAACAAGTCGTGTACACCTCAAAAGATGGCACACCAGTGCACATGTTTGTCATCTCACCGAGCACAACACCCGACAAGCCGCGGCCGTCCATCCTCTACGGCTACGGCGGATTCGGTTTCCCACAATCTCCTGGGTTTTCAGCCAGCATCTTGGCTTGGGTTGAAGCCGGTGGCGTGTATGTAGTAACCAACTTGCGTGGTGGCGGCGAGGAAGGCGAACAGTGGCACCGCGACGGGATGTTGGGTAACAAGCAAAACGTCTTCGATGACTTCCACGCTGCCGCGGAGTACCTGATTGCCCAAGGGTGGACCAGTCCAAGCCAACTGGGGATCAGCGGTGGATCAAACGGTGGCCTACTCGTCGGCGCCGCCCTGGTTCAACGCCCCGATCTGTATCGCAGCGTGGTGTGTTCGGCGCCCCTGTTGGACATGATCCGGTTTGAAACCTCTGGGCTGGGTGCTACCTGGAATGTTGAATACGGCAGCGCGTCAATTGCCGAGGAGTTCGAGTGGCTGTGTGCGTACTCGCCGTACCACCACGTGAGGGAGGGAACGCATTACCCAGCCGTTCTCTTCACGGTCTTTGATCAAGACACTCGCGTTGACCCGATGCATGCACGCAAGATGTGTGCCGCGCTTCAATATGCCAACACTGGTGACCATCCGATCTTGTTACGCCGAGAAAGCGATGTGGGTCACGGTGCGCGATCGTTGAGTCGCAGCATTGGCCTCACCGTCGATACGTTGGCCTTTACTGCACACGAACTCGGTCTGGACGTTACGTAGCCCAACGACCCGAGTCAGGTCCAGGTGTGTTGACCATCGCGTACGCAGCGTCAACGAGATATTCCCACAACTCTTCATCGAGCTCAGGGGAAAGCCGAATCGAATCCACGGCCTTACGCATGTGATCAAGCCACTTGTCGCGCGCTTCTGGAGTGATCGGAAACTCTGCGTGGCGCATGCGCAAGCGTGGATGCCCACGTTGTTCCGAATACGTCTTGGGCCCACCCCAATATTGCTCAAGGAACCAGCGCAACCGATCTTCGGCCGGACCCAAATCCGCGTCGGGGTACATCGGTCGGATCAGTTCATCCTCAGCGATGGCGTCATAGAACCCGCGCACCATCGTGCTGAAGGCTTCTGCCCCGCCGAAACGGTCAAAGAATGTATCGCTCACGTCTCTATTGTCCACTCGGCGTCAACGATTCCCCAACGGGCTACTAATCCGGCACACTCACCGATCGTGCGGCCTCAGCGATGTTTCGTACCATCGCTCCGAAAACGAAGACGTGGAATATCGACACCGACCACCAGTAACTATGCCCGGCCAAACCACGTGGGTGGAATAACGCCCGCTGGTGATACAGCGTTGCGCCAGTCGCACTGGTGCGAACTTCGAGTTCAAGCCACGCCAAGCCAGGAAGTTTCATTTCAGCTCGCAAGCGGAGAAGTTGACCTGGAATGATTTCCTCCACGCGCCAAAAGTCAACGGGTTCACCAATCATCAGGTGGCGAGGGTCGCGGCGACCGCGCCGAAGTCCTACGCCGCCCATGAGCCGATCCCACACGCCTCGGATTTCCCAAGCAAACGGAAACGAGTACCACCCATTGTCGCCACCCACGCCTTCGATGACTGCCCATAACTGCTCTGGCGAAGCCTGCACTTCGCACTCACGTTCATCGGTATACAGCGAACCACCTGCCCAATCAGGGTCGGTGGGTAATGGATCCGAGGGGACACCAGAAACTGACGCCTGCGACCAGCGGGTTCGCACTTGCATATCTTTGACTCGCTGCAAGGCAAGGGAAACTGCATCAGCGAACCCCAAAAGACCTTCGGGCGGATCAGGGATTAGTGCAGCAATGTCGCGCTCCTGACACACCGATTCATTGCGCAAGGAATCCACTAGGGGTTTAGCTGTTGGCGCCGGCAAAGGAGTAACTACGCCCACCCAATGACTTGACAGACGTGGGGTCAGCACTGGGACATTGATGATCAGGCGCTTACGCAAGCCGGCCGTCCTAGCAAATTGCTGCATCATCTCCTGATACGTCAAGACATCAGGTCCACCAATGTCAAACGCACGATTAATCAAGCCAGGGAGTGCAGCACAGGCCACTAAGTAGCGCAGCACGTCACGAATCGCGATGGGCTGAGTTCGAGTGTTGACCCACTTTGGGGTCACCATCGCTGGCAATCGCTCGGTGAGATAGCGCACCATCTCGAATGACAACGAACCAGACCCAATAATGACCGCGGCCCGCAGGACAATCGTGGGAACGGTGGAAGACAGCAAAATATCTTCGACTTGAAGTCGCGACCGCATGTGAGCCGATAAGTCCTCGTCATGGGTTAGCCCGCCGAGATAAACAATCCGAGCAAGACTGACTTCCTGCGCCGCTGCAGCAAACGTCTGCGCGATTGTCGTTTCTGTCGCTTCGAAATCAGGACCGCTTCCCAGCGAGTGCATCAGGTAATACGCCACATCCATGCCCTCGAGCGCGAGCTCCACGGCCTCCTGGTCTGTGGCGTCAGCGACAGCGACTTCCACTTGATCAATCCAGGGGAAATCGCGAAGGCGCTCGGGGTGACGCACCATGACGCGCACCTCATGACCGGCAGCCAAGAGTTCAGGAATCAATCGCCCACCGACATAGCCGGTGGCGCCGGTAACCACACACTTGATCGCAGCCATGACCCCAGTCTCGCGCTCTTTGGGCCGCTTTGCTCGGTGAGCCTTAGCCGCGGGTGAGTTTGCGGTACGTCGCGCGATGCGGACGCGCCGCGTCAGGACCTAAGCGCTCAATTTTGTTGGCCTCATAGGACTCAAAATTGCCCTCGAACCAGAACCACTTGGATTCGCCCTCGTAGGCCAAGATGTGGGTAGTCACTCGGTCCAGGAACCAGCGATCGTGGCTGACCACCACCGCGCAACCTGGAAATTCCAACAACGCGTTCTCCAACGAGGACAACGTTTCCACGTCCAAGTCGTTGGTCGGTTCGTCCAAGAGCAACAGGTTTCCACCCTGCTTCAGGGTCAAAGCCAAGTTCAACCGGTTGCGCTCCCCACCCGAGAGAACACCAGCCGGCTTTTGCTGGTCATGGCCCTTGAATCCGAAGGCCGAGACGTAAGCACGCGAGGGCATCTCAACATTGCCCACCTTGATCCAGTCCAAACCATCGGACACGACTTCCCACAGTGTCTTTTCGGCTTCAATGCCGCCACGGTTTTGGTCGACATAGGAAGTCTTCACGGTCTCGCCGACCTTGACGGAGCCTTCGTCGGGTTGTTCTTCGCCGGTGATCATGCGGAACAACGTGGTTTTACCAGCACCGTTAGGACCGATCACGCCGACGATGCCGTTGCGCGGCAAGGTGAAGGACAAGTCATCGATGAGGACACGGTCGCCAAATCCCTTGGTGAGGTGCTCAACCTCCACCACCACATTGCCCAATCGCGGGCCGGGCGGAATTTGAATCTCTTCCATATCCAACTTGCGGGCTTTGTCGGCCTCAGCAGCCATTTCCTCATAGCGGGATAAGCGCGCCTTGCTCTTGGTCTGACGACCCTTGGCGCTTGAGCGCACCCACTCGAGTTCTTCCTTGATGCGTTTGGCTCGCTTGACGTCCTTTTGGCCTTCGACCTTCATGCGCTCAGACTTGGTCTGCAAATACGTGGAGTAGTTGCCTTCGTAGGGGTACGCCCGGCCACGGTCTAGTTCAAGAATCCATTGCGCGACGTTATCCAGGAAGTACCGGTCGTGGGTAACAGCCACCACGGTTCCTGGGTACTTCTCGAGGTGTTGCTCCAGCCACAACACGGACTCAGCATCCAAGTGGTTGGTCGGTTCGTCAAGCAGCAAGAGGTCAGGGGCTTGCAAGAGCAGGCGACACAGGGCGACTCGGCGACGCTCACCACCAGAGAGCACTGTGACATCAGCATCCCCTGGCGGACAACGCAGCGCATCCATGGCTTGCTCAATTTGCGAGTCAAGGTCCCAGGCGTTGCGGTGATCGAGTTGTTCCTGCAACGTGCCCATTTGCGCGAGCAGGGTGTCGAAGTCCGCATCGGGTTCACCGAGCTTGGCGGAAATGTCGTTGAACTCGTGCAACATCGCGATGGTTTCGGCCACGCCATCTTCCACGTTTTCCAGAGCGGTCTTGGTTGGGTCTAGTTCGGGCTCCTGCAGCAAGATGCCGACCGAATACCCAGGGGACAAAGTGGCGTCACCATTGGACGCGGTCTCCAAGCCAGCCATGATTTTCAGGACCGTGGACTTACCCGCACCGTTCGGGCCGACCACACCAATTTTTGCGCCGGGAAAGAACGCCAGCGTCACGTCATCAAGGATGACCTTGTCGCCGTGCGCCTTGCGCGCCTTGTACATCTGATAAATGAACTCCGCCATAAGCACCCACCCTACGCAACCGCCTGCTCCGCAAAGGCAGGGGCAGGGCTGGATTCATCAGTCAGCGCTGACTCATCACCGGCCAGGTCCCGTTTGGCCGCGCGGGTAAACACGCTGACTCCGCGCGCGAGGTCATGTCCCACGCTGGTGGCATCCACCTCAACCGAAACGCCTCGGCGATCTTCATTGGCCCATTCCCGAACTTTCAATGCTCCGGCAACAATGACCGGATCACCCTTGGTGACGGATTCGGCCACATGTCGGGCCAGCTTGCGCCAACACGTGATCCGCACGTACGAGGTATCCCCATCAATCCACTGACCAATTCCACGATCAAACCGGCGTGTGGTGGTGGCCAATCGAAACGTGGAGTACTCAATGCCATTGGGGGTAGCGCCGATCGTGACATCCGTGACGGCGTTGCCCACGAGGGTGATGCTGGTTTGATTCATTAAGGCTCCTAAAAGTGATGTTCAATCAAGGCCATGAGCCAACCAAGGGCACCTGACCTCATCGAAGCCACACAGCCGAATCTGTGGACATGTGGCGGCTGTGGAAGTCCTCGCGGGTAAGTTGTGGCATCCAGCGCTCGTAGCTCAGCCGGATAGAGCAACTGCCTTCTAAGCAGTAGGTCGCAGGTTCGAGTCCTGCCGAGCGCACCACCGCCTAGGGTTAGCCCCATGAGCGATCACCTGGTGTGGATTGACTGTGAAATGACGGGCCTGGATCTTGAGCGCGATGCGTTGATTGAGATCGCGGTCTTGGTCACTGACGCTGATCTCAATATTTTGGGTGAAGGTGTCGACCTGGTCATCGCTCCACCTGCGGAAGCGCTCGAGACCATGCCCGACATCGTGCGCAAAATGCACACCTCCTCCGGTTTGCTCGACGTGCTGGCTGACGGCATCACTATGGAAGATGCACAAGCCCAAGCTCTGGCCTACATTCGCGAACACGTTCCCGAAGCGCGTAAGGCTCCCCTGGCTGGATCCTCGGTTCACACCGATCGCACGTTCCTGGCTCGCGATATGTCCGAACTTGAACAATGGGTTCACTACCGAAACGTGGATGTCAGCACCTTGAAGGAATTGGCCCGACGCTGGTATCCGCGGGTGTACTTCAACACCCCTGACAAGATCGGCAACCACCGCGCGCTCGCTGACATCATCGACAGCATTGACGAACTCAGGTACTACCGAAATACCATGCTGGTGCCACAACCGGGGCCGGACAGTGACGCTGCCAAGGCGGCTGCACGAGCCATCCGACTAGACCGCTAATATGAGCGCCCTCGGTGGGTGTAGCTCAGCTGGTAGAGCGCCGCGTTGTGGTCGCGGATGCCGCGGGTTCAAGTCCCGTCACTCACCCCAGTCTTAGTCACAAGGACCGGTCTTCGGACCGGTCCTTCGTGCCTGATACTGTCCGTTTGCTTCAACGCGCCGTTAGCTCAATTGGCAGAGCAGCTGGCTCTTAACCAGCGGGTTCGGGGTTCGAGTCCCTGACGGCGCACCATGAAAATCTTGCTTCCACCCTCTGAGGGCAAGGCACCCAGCCCTGGGCGTGGGTCAGCCGTGACGTTGTCGTCACTGTCACTTCCTGAACTCACCGCCACGCGAAGCCAACTCATCACTGCCCTAACGAAACTGTGCCAAGGCCCGCGCGCGAAAGCTATCAGCACACTCGGGCTGACACCTGGCCTTGCTAGCGAAGTGGAAAAGAACGCGCGGTTGCTCACCGCGCCAGCGATCGCGGCTGGGAGTCTCTACAGCGGCGTGCTCTATGAAGCCCTTGACCTCGCTTCGCTATCCACGACGGCTGCCGCCCGTGCCGAGAGCGAGTTATTGATTTTCAGCGCGCTCTTTGGAGCAGTGCACATCAACGACCGCATTCCCTCGTATCGACTCTCCCCGTCTACCAAGTTGCCTCAGCTCGCAACGTTGGCCGCGCAATGGAAAGCCCCGCTTCTGGAGGCCATGGAGCGCGAAGTGGATACGCACGTAGTGCTGGATTTGCGATCCGGCCCTTATGCCGCCTTGTGGAAGCCCACCGGGGCTTTGGCAAAGCAGACAGTGGCAGTGCGAGTCCTGCACGAAAGCGCCCCCGGCAAGCGCACCATCGTGAGCCACTTCAATAAAGCCACCAAGGGACGCATCGTGGCAGGTTTGCTCAAACAACGATCAAGCCCTAACAGTGTCGAGGCGTTAGCCAGCGCACTGGTCAAGGCTGGGTGGGATGTGGAAAGTGATGACTCCGGCCTTAAACTTGATGTGATAGTCCAGCAGCTCTAAGAAGCCAGCAGAATTAAGACGCTGCCAGAATTAAGACGCTGCCAGCCGAATCACGAACTCTTTGTACTTGGTCGCCGGCCGACCCAACAGCCACTGCAAGACATTGGGGTTGCCCCGAAAACCGTTGTGGTCGTAATGACCATTCATGACGCGCATCTGATGGACGCGATCTTCACTAGCGCCCTTTTCCGCCGCCCGCGCAGCCATGACGTCGAGCGACAAGGCTTCTGCTGTAATTGGGCGGCCCAATACCTCGCTAATAATCGCGGCCATATCGGATTGGCTGAGGTTTTGCGGACCAGCCAACTCGTAGGTGGCAAATTCATGGCCGGGTTGGGTCGCGACCATAGCCGTGGCGGCGGCTAAGTCCTCCAAATCCACCACTGCGAACTGCACGTCGGTGTTAAACGGCATGGAATGAATTCCTGTTTCCAAGACCGTGGGCCAAATGACATCAAGGTGTTGCATGTAACGGCACGGTTCAATGATCGAATACGTCACACCCGAGTTGAC
>JBAXSF010000020.1:0-13770 GCA_037130835.1 Actinomycetes bacterium | reverse complement strand
CGCCAGCACGATGCCCTGCGCGATGCGCAGTCCGGTGCCTGAAAGCAAGTCGTCGGGGAGCGAGTAGCCAGCGAAGCCCTCAAGGATCGCCAAGGTCATCAGACCTACGCCGATCACCCAGTTGAGTTCGCGGGGCTTGCGGAAGGCTCCAGTGAAGAACACGCGCAGCATGTGCACACTGACCGCAGCAACGAACAGCAAGGCGGCCCAGTGGTGCACCTGGCGAACTAAGAGGCCGCCACGAACATCAAAACTCACCCGCAACGTTGACTCGTAGGCCTGCGTCATCTTGATGCCGTTAAGTGGCGCGTAGGAGCCGTTGTAGACGACTTCCTTCATCGAAGGGTTGTAGAAAAGGGTCAGGTAAACGCCGGTCAGCAGCAACAAGATGAAGGAGTACAAGGCGATTTCACCGAGCATGAAGGACCAGTGGTCGGGGAATACCTTGCGCAGGTTCTTCTTTAGCCACTTGCCCGCACCGATGCGATCATCAATCCACGTAGTAGTGGTGGCTACGGCTCGTTGTGTGGTGCTCATCCGCGCTCCCAAAAGCTTGGTCCGACAGGTTCCTGGAATCCTTCTTTAGCTACGAGGTAGCCCTCCTTGTCCACTTCAATCGCGAGCTGTGGCAGGCGCCGCGCGGAAGGTCCAAAGATCACGTTTCCGTCGTCTGCCAAGTCGAAGGTGGACTGGTGACACGGGCAGAGCAAGTGTTTGGTGCGTTGTTCGTACAAGGCGATGGGGCAACCAAGGTGGGTGCAAATCTTGGAGAAGGCCAAGATGCCCTGGAAGTCGCCGTCTTGAATTTGCTGTGAACGAATCTCATCAGGGGCCATCCGCACCAAGATGATGGCTGCCTTGGCGCGCTGGTTGAGGTTGCCCTCTTCCTCTTCAACCTTGAGTAGGTCAGCGGGCAGCGCACCGGCAACTAGTCCACCCAAAGGAATATCTTCGGGCTTGATCGGTCGGTAAGAAATGTCGGTAACGATGCGCGAGCCCTTGCGCCACAGCGTTTCGCGCGACTTGGTTTCAGGCAGGGGGCCCAGGTCACGCAGCAGGACGATCGCAGGAATCGGCATCAAAGCCAGCGCGGCCAACAGGGTGCGACGAATGAGCGGACGCTTCATGACGCCGCTTTCTTCAACACCGGTTTGGAAACTCTCGACGACAGCCCCGCGTGTTTCATCATCGGAGGCAAAGCTCTTGCGCTCGTCCACGATTTCTTCGTCACTCATCAACTTGCGCGCCCAGTGGGTCGCGCCCGCGCCGATCAGGAATAGACCAAGACCCGAGGCCAAACCGAGCGTGAGGTTTTGCAAACCGATCAAGCCAATGAGGGGCACGTTGACAACTGCGGTGGACTTCACGCTCACGAAGGCAACTACGAACAGGATGGAGGCTAGGACCGAACCCCCAAACATGATGGCGACTTGGCGCTCCGCTCGCTTAGCGGCACGCGGATCAATGTCGGTGCGGCGCAAAGCGTGTTCGATCTCATGAGCGCCCGCCACTTCGATTTCGCTGGAGGAATCGTTACTCATTTCGCCTTTGCTCCCAACCACACCGAGCACGCAATGAGCGCGCCGAGTCCTAGGGTCCACATCAAGAGGCCCTCACTGACGGGCCCAACATTGCCTAAGGGGGCTCCGCCAGGACTTGGAGCAGCGTTGATGTTCTGGATGTACTTGATGATCGCCTTCTTTTCGTCTGGGTTGATCGTGGTGTCGCTAAACACCGGCATGCTCTGGGGGCCTGTGAGCATGGCTTCCCAAATGTGATCAGGGCGAGAAGGGTCAATGGCCGGAGCGTATGTTCCGTTACTCAGCGCACCACCCTGCGCCGCGAAGTTGTGACACTGAGCGCAGTTGGTTCGAAAGAGTTCGCCACCTTCGGCCAGGCTTGCGTCAGTAGTGTCAAGGTCTTCTTTGGATGGGATGGCCGGGCCGGGCGCAAAGGATGCCACATAAGCGGCAAGCGCTGTCACTTCTTCTTCGTTGTACGAGGGGCGACCGGCGACGACTTGTTGTCCGTTAGCACCAACGGGCATACGACCGGTGGAAACTTGGAAGTCAACGGCAGCGGCACCAACGCCGAGTAGGCTCGGACCGTTTTGCTTGGCTTGTCCTTTGCCCACACTTTCAGCCGGCACGCCTTCTAGGTTCAGTCCATGGCAGGAAGAACAACCTTCCTTGTACAGCTGTCCACCTTGCTTGAGGAGAGCAGGCGAAGCTTCGCTGGTCTCGGCTCGAGCCGGAGAGGCGAGGGAACCTGCGGCGGCATAGAGACCGCCCATGAGGAGTAAGCCAACCGTGACCAAGGCCAGGGCGGCTGTTGGTCGGCGTCGACGGGGTGACTCGGATGACACGTGCTGCCTCGATCCGTGGGTGCTTACTTGATGAGATAGATAGTTGCAAACAAGCCAATCCACACCACGTCCACAAAGTGCCAGTAGTACGACACAACGATTGCGGAGGTGGCCTGGTCGTGGCCAAACTTCTTAGCCGCGTACGTGCGGCCCAAAACAAACAGGAAGGCGATGAGTCCGCCGGTTACGTGCAAACCGTGGAATCCGGTGGTGAGGTAGAACGCTGATCCATACACGCTCGACGACAGCGTCAGGTTCTCTTTGACCAAGCTGGCGTATTCAAAGATTTGGCCGCCAATGAAGACGGCGCCCAGTGCAAAGGTGAGGGTGAACCACGAGCGGAGCTTTTGGACATCCCCACGCTCAGCGGCGAACACGCCTAACTGACAGGTAACCGAAGACAGCACCAAGATCGTGGTGTTCGCGGTTGCGAAGGGGATATTGAGCAGTTCGGTTTCCTTCGCCCAGAGCTCTGGATTAACCGCGCGAGAGGTGAAGTACATCGCGAAAAGCGCCGCGAAGAACATCAACTCTGACGCTAGCCAAACCACGGTGCCAACTGACACCATGTTTGGTCGGTTTGCAGGGCCCGATGGACGGGAGGTCTGGGTTACGGTTGCGGTCGCCACATTCCTATTCTGGCACTAGTCACGCCTGTTCGCGCGCGCGCCCCACCATCAAAATTGGGGCGGACCGCGTGGTGAATTTCAATGTGACCTAGGTCCCACGATGCAAGGAATGAGTGCCTGTTCATGACTTGTAGGATGAGTGTGTGACTGATCACACCGCAGCCCCGATGAAGGTTCTCGTCTACAGCGACGATGCCGCTGTTCGCCAGCAGGTAGTTCTCGCCTTGGGTTCGAGACCAGCTCCTGAATTGCCCACCATTGAAGTCACGGAAGTGGCAACCGAGCCCATCGTTCGATCGATTGTGGCCGCTGGTGGCATTGATGTGATCATCTTGGATGGTGAAGCGGTTCCGGCTGGCGGCATGGGAATTTGCCGCAGCTTGAAAGAAGAGATCTACCAATGTCCACCGGTTTTGTTGCTCACCGGTCGTCGCGAGGATGACTGGTTGGCTCGGTGGTCTAATGCGGAAGCCACTGTGCAGCACCCGCTGGATTCGATTGCTGTCGCGCACGCCGTTGCGGACCTTTTGCGTGCTCGGGTTGCCGGCTCCGCTGCCAGCGCCTCGGCCCCGCGTTAAGTAGGTCGTGATGGCACAACAAGAGCCACAAGTGAACCCGGAAGCGCCGGTTTGGCCGGACGTTCTCAGCGATCTACTCCAAGATTACGAACTCGATCCTCGGGTGACCGCTTGGGCCATGGACCAGATCATGACCGATGCCGCGAGTCCGGTTCAGATGGCTGGATTCCTCATTGGCATGCGGGCTAAGGGCGAAACCGCTGCTGAAGTCACGGGCTTGGTTGAGGCGATGCTGTCGCACGCGCGCCGCATTGAGGTTCCCGGTCCCGCAGTCGATGTTGTCGGTACCGGAGGAGACCGGTCAAACTCCGTCAACATTTCCACCATGTCGGCTATTGCTGCTGCAAGTACCGGTGCGCGAGTGGTCAAGCACGGCAATCGCGCAGCATCGTCATCGTGTGGGTCAGCTGATCTCCTCGAGGCGCTCGGCGTTGACCTGTCACTTACCCCCGATGCTGTCGCTGATGTGGGTCGCGACGTCGGAATTACTTTTTGTTTTGCCCCGGTGTTCCATCCGGCTATGCGATTTGTCGGACCGACGCGACGAGAACTTGCGGTTCCTACCGTCTTTAATATTTTGGGACCGTTGAGTAATCCAGCACAGCCGGCCGCTTCGGCGATTGGATGTGGGGATCCGCGCCGAGCCCAACTCATCGCTGAGGTACTGGCTCAGCGCGGCGCCACAGCGTTGGTGTTCCGTGGAGATGATGGCTTAGACGAAATCACCACGACCACGTCGACGCAGGTATGGGTGGTCCATGAAGGCCAGGTCACCAAGGACACGTTGAGCCCGCAGCGCCTGGGGCTGATTCCAGCCACCGCCGATGATTTGCGCGGCGGCGATCCAGCGGCAAACGCAGCGATTGCACGCGAGGTCTTTGCTGGCGCCTCTGGTCCGGTGCGCGACGTGGTGGTAGCCAATGCGGCTTCGGCACTGGTGGCCCTCAATATTTATTCTGGAGCGGCGGCGGCCGACCTCGAAGACCTCTTTGTGGCTGCTATGGAGAAAGTAAACGCCGCGCTAGACAGTGGTCAGGCTGCCTTGGTCTTGGATCGTTGGGTTGCTGCCTCTGTTGCGCACGCGTAATTGCAACTGCGGGTTGTTGGCCAGGACGCTGGCCGCATGCGGCAACGGGCTCACCCATTCACTGTCGATGTGCACGAGTTCAATGCCGGGCGACTGAAGCCAGTACATCAAAGCGGTGGTTTCTTCTGCCGATGCGCAAGGAATTTCATCGGTACGCGCGTGACTGTAGGGAGTAGTGGCAAGTAGCGCCTCCACTGTCTTGACGAGGGCATGTCGATTGTGGATGCGTTGTGATCCAGCAAACCTGCCATTGCTGATGGCAACTACATCCCAACTCGTTGTTGCATGTGGCGTGGGTGCAAGCGTGACCATCGTCGAGCAAGAAGCCAGGGACCGGGCTTGACTTGTCCATGCCGCGGCTCGCAAGAAAGATTCCAGGGTGTCACGAAGAGCGGCAGCATGTTCGTATCGCTGGCGTTCGGCCAAAACCTGCAACTGGTCAAAAACAATTCCCGCGACGATCGACGGATTGCTCATGACGTCGGACAAAGACATTTCGCTGGTGGATCGGGTGGTCAAGGACAGCAATCGAGAAACTTCGTGCGCAGTACGGCGTGAGGTAAATGGACCAAGGCTGGAGGCGTCACTAGTGAGACTTCGATGGGCGATGAGGGATCCGCGAGAGCCCGCTCGGAGCCAGTAGACCCGTTCGGGTCGCTTGGAGCGTTGATTGAATTCCGGCTGGTACTCAGCGATCAGGCGTAGTTCACGAATGCGTGCTTCAAGGGCGGTCGGGCATTCAATCGCGACCACCTGCGTGCACAGCGTCAGCATGTACTTGATACGCGAGCGTGTTTCGGCCGCCGTGAAATAGCTACGAACGCGCCGACGGATTGACTTGCTGGTGCCGATGTAGTGGACGGTGCCGTCCTTGCCTTGAAAAAGGTAAACGCCAGGTGCGTCCGGAAGTCCATCCGCTAAAGAGGCTTTGCGCCGAATCGGCTCTGGAACCTTGGTAGAAAAAGTCAGTACGTCTTCAAGGGTTTTTACATGCAGTGTGCCTAAGCGCTCAAAGAGACAATGCAACACGTGAACCGTTGCTCGAGCATCATCCAGCGCGCGGTGCGTGGGCTGGGTAGGTGCCTGAAAGAAGTGGGCAAGCGTGGACAGTTTGGCATTCGGAACGTCAGATTTTGACAGAGCTGATCGGGCCAATCGAACAGTGTCAACCACTACCGGCTGTGGCCAGGAGTAATCATGAGCGAGGCAGGCTCGCTTAAGAAAACCCACATCGAAAGGCGCGTTGTGTGCCACCACGACAGCCGACCCAAGAAATTCCAAGAAGGCTGGGAGCACCGCCTCAATAGGGGGGCTGTCGGCAACCATCGCATTAGTGATTCCGGTCAGGACAGTGATCATGGGGGAGATCTCGTGGGATGGCCGAACCAGTGTGGCAAATTCGCCAATGATTACACCGCCACGAACCTTGACAGCCCCGATCTCCGTAATCGCATCGGTGGCCTGGGTTCCGGTGGTTTCGAGGTCAACGACGACAAATGTCACTTGGTCCAACGGGGTACCCAGATCATCAAGACACAGTTGACCCGCGGATCGTGATGAGGGTCGGGCCGGAACGCGTTGCATAGCGGCGACGTTAGGACGAGCCCCTGACATTCCTGCGCTGTGGGGTTAGCCGAGTCGGAAAGGACCCTTCATGCTGTAGGCACTCTTGGCCTTGCCTAGGAGTGGCAATCCGAGCAGTTCCTCTGTGGTCCGAAGCAATGAGTAGTGCGTGAAGTAGGCGCTAGAGATTAGACCGGCCGGAGTGCGTGGCGAGATTACCAAGGTGGCGATGGGGTTACTGGAGTTCCCCGCATTTTCGTCCTCGTCGTAGGTGATGAAAAGGACCGTGCGTCCACTTTGATATTGCGCGCTCTTGATGACCTTGGGAACAAAACTTGCTAGCCACTGGTCACCGTAAGCAATCGAGGTGTCATGGGTATTGCTGCGTTGATCGGGCACGATCATCGTGAAGGGAGCAGAAAAACTCGGTGTTGCAGTGAGCCGAATGTTTTGTGTCGTGCATGGGGATGCCACGTTGGTGAAATAGGTCCCGGGATTATGGCGCGGGACGTACGTTCCTGAATTTGACTTGTAACAGGCGCTTGGCATGCTTTCGGCCAACGTGCGCCAACGGCCGCTTCCTAGTTGGGAAAAAAGGTTCGCGGCGGACAGTCGGTGCGCAGCGGGGCTGGCACTATCCGTTACGCCTTGTGTTCCACCTGACGTCATCGCGATGTAGTTCGGCAGAGATGGATGAGTGATGGCATGGGCGTTGCTGGCATATCCGCACTTCTTGCGGAGGCTGTTGAAATAGGCGGCTTGGGTGTTATTGACGATCTGTCCGCGTCCGTGGTTTTCCATGATGATCCAGACCACATGGTCGATGCGAGTAGCTGTGGAAGTCACTCCACAAGGCTGCGTCGTGGTGATGGCCAAGGGGCTTACGGCGATGGCGGACGTTGCTACTGGCGTAGTGACGGCATTTCCGGCGGATGTGGCAGTTCCCGTGCTCGAGCTAGCGATTGGTGTCGTGGGGGATGGCTGCGCCGAGGCCCCGGCAGAGACCCCGGCAGAGACCTCGGCGGAGGGTGCCTGGCAACCCGTTGCCAGGCAAGCAGAAATAGAAACAGCCACGACACACCTGACCAGCACGCGTGGTCGGACCTTGTCAGACCCCCCATTTACCGTGATTCCACCAGGTCGCGCTCCCCAGCGACCATGCCGACGATAAGAGGAAAGGCTCTGATGTCTGAACTGTTGAACCTTCAGCCCTGGCCAGCTACTCCGGTTACGGACAGTGCCCTTCGGGTCGATTGTCATGGCTGCACCGCCCGTCCCGTCGCGTGTGGAGATTGCATCGTTACCTATCTTCTCGGCTCCCCACCTGAGGGAGTTGAGCTCGATCCTCAAGAACAAGCCGCCTTAGAGGCTTTGGCGGACGCCGGCCTCGTCCCTGCCTTGCGATTCCACCCGCCCACCGCCTGAGGCCTCTACCGTGGCCCCTAGCCGGTATGGATGGGATGGGTGAGGCCCATGTGACTGGTGTGAATCCTGTGGTGAGGGGGCTACAGGAATCCATCGGTCGCATCCGCCACGCCGAACCCCAGTTTGTGCCTAACGGGGCTGATCCCTAGTCTTAAGACACCTCGTTGTAAAACGGGGCAACGCCTAATCCCGGAGCGTCCGGGAACCGGGGACCCACGTACTTGGGGTGAATCGGTCGAACAGACCGTAGGGCCACACTTCCCAGCCCGAACCCGTCAGCTCACCTGGTCGGCGCGAGAGGAAGAGGAGGCCGCCTTCGTGGCGACCCGATCATTATTTAGTCATTCCGCGCTTCGCACTGTCGTCGGTCTGAGCGCTGCCACCTTGGTATTCACGGTGGTTCCAGCCGGCTCATCGACCGCAGAACCGTCTCTGAGTCTGGCTGAGGTCACGCGCCAAGTCGCTGCTCTCAATGAAGAAGCCTCAAATGCCAATGAGGATTTTCTTGCGGCGCAAATCAATGTCGACAACGCGAATCGTCGCCTGTCTTCAGTCCAATCACGCATTGCCCGCGAACAGCGCAATCTCAATCGTGTACAGAACGATATTTCCAGTTTGGCTTCCATCGCCTATCGCAGCGGTGGCTTGGATTCATCTCTTGAGCTGCTACTGGCCGATAATCCCACTGAGTTTTTGAATCGCTCTGCATCATTGGATCAATTATCCCGTGGGCAAGGTGCTGCGCTTCGTCGCGCGCAAGCTTCAAGCCAACGGCTGGCGCAAGACCAGTTGGCCTTAGGGCAAGAACTTGGCACTTTGAAGTCGGCCAAGGCCAGTGCCGCCTCGGCTGCAGATGCGGTCAGTTCCCGGGCCGCCAAGGCTCGCGCATTGCTCGCCCGTTTGACGGCGGAGGATCGTGCCCGCTACGCCGCGGCCCAAGCTGCTCGACGGGCTTCTATTGCGCGGGCAAGCCGCGCAGCCATCCGCTCGGGTGGATCATCCGGTGGTGGATTTAGTGGCGGGAGTGCAGGTTCAGGCCGCGCAGCCACTGCTGTTGCCTATGTCAAGGCACAAGTTGGCGACAATTATGTGTGGGGAGCCGACGGGCCTAGTTCGTTTGACTGCTCAGGTTTGATGTTGGCTGCCTGGCGTGCCGCTGGTGTGTCTTTGCCGCACCAGTCAGGTGCTCAATACGGTGCTACTAGTCGGGTTAGTCGCTCCGAACTTCGTCCGGGTGACTTGGTCTTCTTCTACAGTCCCATTCATCACGTCGGCATGTACATCGGCGGCGGGCTCATGGTTCATGCTGCTAACCCCGGCGACGGAGTGGTCGTTGATTCAATCGATGGTTACTGGTCTGGTCGTTGGGCTGGCGCAGGCCGCGTTTAACCAACTAGGACTCTAGGGGAGTCGTTCGCCCTGTCTTTAGTGCGGGCGCGCATCTACGATGGAAAGCATGTCGCAGGTGGATCCGCCGGAGCCAGCCCCCACGAATCAACGTATTCGTGCCGTCTTTGGCGTTGCCACGGGTATCGTGATCTTGCTGGTGGCTACGGCACCTTCGCTCCTGCTCCAGTCTGACCCACCCCCTGTTGCTGTCCAGGGGCGGACATTTGTTGTCCCCACATTCCCAGTTGCCACCCTGACCCAATCTCCTTCGGACCAAGACGCTGTTGAGCGGCAAGCCATTTCAGTAGTTCTTGCAGATCGCAGCGCTGCGGTGGTGGGGAGCAAGTCACAAAGATTTATGGACACGGTGGCGCAATCTGATGCCACGTTCACCGGTTCTCAACTTCGTCTTGCCACCAATTTGATCACGGTGCCGTTTAGGCAGTGGGACTACACCTTGCTCAGCAAGCTCGAGTTAACGGACTCAGCGTCATTGGCGGTTCAAGATAAGTACGGTCCGAGCGCAGTGACGTATCAGGTGGGTGTGCGTTATCGCTTGGAAGGTTTTGATTCACCACCGGTCGTGGTTTTACGCACGATGAGTTTTGTCCCTGACGGTGATACGTGGAAAGTTGTTGCGGACACCGACACGGGACGGTTCCGCCAGCCGTGGGATGTGGATGTCATTTCGCTCGATCGGTCAAATGATGTACTCATGCTCGTCCTGGGGAACGCCAAACCGGCGTCATCGCTGAAGGAGCAGGCCGGTCAAGCGGTGCGGGATGTGACCACATTTTGGGGGACCGACTGGGATAAGCGGGTGCTCGTCGTTGTTCCACGTAGTCAAAAGCAATTGGGAACCTTGTTGCGAAAGGACGGCTCGAACTATTCGGCGCTAGCAGCCATTGCCACCGCTGAGCGCAACGGTGGATCAGGGGACGCGCCCGCTAACGTGGTGTGGGTGAACCCAGCCGGCTTTGCCAAAATCAATGCCCTGGGACGCACGATCGTTTTGCGCCACGAAATTTTGCATGTGGCAACGGGTGCTGCTGTGCCGAACGGTTTTCCGCTGTGGCTAGAAGAAGGTGCGGCCGAATACTTCGGCTATCGAGATTCAGGAGTCAAACAACAAGTCATTGCTTCTTCCCTTTTGGCTGATGCCAAAAACGGGCGGGTGCCGTCAAGGTTTGCAAAGACGGCAGATTTTGTCCCCACCAGCCCACGACTATCGCAAGCCTATGAAGGATCGTGGTGGGCAGCGCGACTCATCGTTCAAAACTATGGTGAGGCTGCTTTGATCCGGGTGTATCGAACAGCGCTTACGCAATTAAACAAAAAGACAGCTGTTGATGTGGCATTGCGTCAAGAACTAGGAATTTCCGAGGCCGAACTGACAGCTATGTGGCGAGCCTCCATTAGGGATGCGGCGTGATGGGTCGCACACTGGTGATCACTAATGACTTTCCGCCTCGTCCTGGTGGAATTCAATCCTTTGTCCATGGCTTGGTAGCGCGCTTGCCTTCGGATTCGGTGGTGGTGTTGACATCGGCTTGGCGCGGTGCCCAGGAGTTTGATCAAGCACAGAATTTCCCCGTCGTTCGGGTGAAATCCAAGGTCCTGCTCCCTGGTCCTCGGGCCACGCGGTTGGCCAAGGAATTAATGAAGCAGTTCAACTGTGACCGAGTGTTGTTTGGCGCCAGTGCTCCACTGGGCTTGATGGCTCCTGCGCTACGTAAAGCCGGGGCGGTGCGCTGTATCGGGATCACACATGGGCACGAAGCAGGATGGACGCGCTGGCCCATTGCTCGACAATTTATTCGGTCGTTAGGAGCCCGCCTTGATGCCATGACATACCTCGGCGAGTACACGCGATCTGCGATTGCGGATGCGGTTGGCCCACAGCGTGCCACGCGCTTAGTCCAATTAACACCTGGTGTTGACCCAGAAATGTTTTCACCCGATGTTGATGGATCCGCGGTGCGCGAGCGCTACGACCTAGGACAGCGCCCGGTGATCGTGTGCGTTTCGCGACTGATGCCCCGCAAGGGTCAAGATGTGCTGATCGAAGCCATGCCCTCGGTGCTCGCGAAAGTTCCCACTGTGGCCTTGTTGATTGTCGGTGGCGGACCACACAAGAAAAAACTCATGAAGAAGGTGTCCGAACTCGGCCTCACCACGTCGGTGATTATCACTGGTTCGGTTCCGTGGGATCAATTACCTGCCCACTATGCGGCCGGCGATGTGTTCGCCATGCCCTGTCGTACGCGCTTGCGTGGTTTGGATGTTGAGGGGTTGGGCATTGTGTATTTGGAAGCCAGTGCCACAGGTTTGCCAGTGCTAGGCGGGCGCAGTGGTGGCGCTCCCGATGCTGTTCTTGAAGGTGTGACCGGCCACAGCGTCGACGGAAATGATGCGGCTGGCCTAACGATGAGCTTGGTGGAACTGCTCACTGATCACGACAAGGCAGGCCAGATGGGACAGGCTGGCCGGGCTTGGGTGCAAGAAAAGTGGACGTGGAGCACGCAGATGGACAAGCTCACAGCTATTTTGGCTGACTAGTTTTCGCCGATTTCGCCGATGGGGGCGCTTGGAGTAATACGTAATCCTGCTCGGTCAGCAGAAGTTTCCATTGTTGATGAGTGATGAGTTCGTAAGTGAGTGCGCTGTCTTTGCCCAAGACAGCGAAGTTGGGCTGGACCTGTGTGAGCAATCCTTGCCAGTCACCTTCAAGTTTTTCGGCCTTGATGTAGCGATCGATGTACGGGCCGCCGTCGCGATCTGCTCTGCCATCGATGGCTAGCTTGATGTCCTTACCACCGAAAGCGGCTAGCACCCCCGAGGAGTTGTAGGTATTCAAGACGCGTTTCGGGCCGGTAAAGCTCGATAGCTTGGTTGCGATGGTGAGCGGCTTGGCTTTGCCCAAGGGATCGACCTGTGCGGTGAGCCACAGTCCACCAATCAGGGTCACGCTGATCAGGCCGATACCCACAACAGTTAGTGACTTCTTCTCCGCGGGCGAAACCGGCCGAGACCGCAGGATGTTAAGCGTGCTGAGGGTGGCGGCGGCCAACGGTGCCAGCAGGATGGTTGCTGGCAGAACATTGCGAAAGGCCGATGCGCCAAAGACAAAGAGAGTAAGGACGAAGAACAGTTGGGACCATGGCACCGGCTCGCGTCGACGAATCCACGTCCCCACCGTCAGGGCGATGATGGCGAGGAAGCCCATGGTGATGGTTGACCACACCGTGGCCGGCTGCCACTCGGCAATGTTGGCGGTGGCGGCCTTGAATTGAAAGGGGATCACCAGGCTGGACAGGCCCAGGGGAGTGATACAACCGGCAATCAATGATAACGCCGAGAGTTTGGCTGCGGTGAATGCCAGCGATCGCTTGTCCTGTGATCGGTCCAGGACACAACCGATAGCGATAACCGCAAATAGTGCTGGGGCTAGCACCCACATTCCATGCAGGTTGGCCCACACGATGACGATCGGGGCGACAACAAACCACCGAGGCGGGCGACCAGCAACGAGCAGATCAAAGGCAACGGCGCTGAGCCAAATCAAAGCAATCAGCGAAGCCATGAGTGGGCGCTCTTGAAAAAGATAGGAAACGGGAATCAAGCTGAGGGTAAAAACGATGAGAACCGCAGCTGGCGTTGCGCGCTTGAGCAACATCAGTGCGTAGGCAGTCAGGAATACCAATACGAGTGCGGTGCGCAGCCAGATGATTCCGGCCCACCCGGCAGCGTTATACATACCAGCCATGACGACTTCAAAGAGCCATTGTGTGGTTCGCCAGGAAGCATCGAAGGTGGACCAGGAATTTCCCAGGTTGGCCACGGAGTGGGAATCGAGGATTTCCTGTCCGATAAGGACATGCCAGTAGGTGTCGATATCGGTGATGGGTCCGATGGTGAGGGCAAAGGCCGCAATACCCACGGCAATGAGCGCTAAATGCGCCAGTTGTAGGGGCGCTTGCAGAGATGTCCTCTGATCGTCACTAGACACGGTGTAAACCTACTGTCCAGTGGGAGAGCGGGGTATGCGGGGAATTAGCAGGTGGAGGTTGAGCCCGCGCTGACACAAGACGAGGTCTTGTTGAAAGTGTTCTTTACGCCAATCCCGAGGGCAAAGATGATGGCGACGATCACGGCAGCGATAGCGGCCACCAAGAGGCCATATTCGACAGAGGATGCGCCAGCATCTCGCGAAGAACTGCTGGAACCGTCGCGCAGATGACGACCAGTGGTGAAAGTGGCGGAAATCCGCGCGACGGCGTCACGCATAATTAGCAGCCGGTGCCGGTGCCGGCGCTGATGCACGAGGAAGTCTTGGAGAAGCTGCCCTTTATAAGCAGTCCCAGTCCGAAGACTATTCCAACGATGACTGCGGCAATCGCGGCAATCAGCAGGCCGTACTCAACAGCCGAAGCACCCTCGTCGGAACGAGTAATGGTGTTGCGGATTCGGTTCATCATGGTCTAGCCCTTCGTAATGTCTGGTGCTAAAAAGCAGGGGAAGTCCGCTCTCGAGCAGTTGCGTTAACCAATAGATTACGAACAAAATAGAGCGTTTTGATCCCTAGATCGGACGGATACCATCATCCGAACGGTTGATTTTGTGCTCAAAGCGCCCGATCAGCCCATAAGGCGGGGGCGAATTAGCAACCTGCGCCGGTACCGGCGCTGATGCAGGACGAGGTCTTGCCGAAACTGTCCTTGACTAGCGTTCCTA
>JBAXSF010000002.1:0-26838 GCA_037130835.1 Actinomycetes bacterium | reverse complement strand
TGATCCAAAATTATTTCCTGATACATCGACTGAAGTTCCATCACTTCACCCCAAAGAAAGCTTTAGCCGCGTCAAGGGATTCGACCAGCGCGTCAATGTCAGAAAAATCATTATAGAGATAAAAACTCGCACGCGTTGTTGCTGCAATGCCGAATCGACGCATCAAAGGCCAAGCGCAGTGGTGACCAACGCGCACCTCTACCCCACGGTCATCCAGAACCTGACCAACATCATGCGCATGGATGTCATCGACCAAGAAGGAAACGGCTCCGCCGCGCTGATCGGCATTGTTCGGTCCGATAACGCGAAGGCCCGCAATGCTAGCTAGCCCCTCGAGTGCGTAACCCGTGAGCGCGTGCTCGTGCTCAAAGACCTTATCCATTCCCACGGCCGTGAGGTAGTCACATGCCGCCGCGAGCCCAACAGCTTGTGCCGCAACAGGGGTTCCGGCTTCGAAGCGCTGTGGCGGTTCCGCGTACGTTGCGTGATCCATGTAGACGGTCTCGATCATGGAACCGCCGGTAAGGAAGGGGGGCATCGCAGCCAAAACTTCAGTGCGCCCCCACAAAACGCCAATGCCGGTAGGCCCCAGCATCTTGTGCCCAGAAAAGGTCACAAAATCCACGCCGAGTTCCACCACATCGAGGGGCATATGTGGAGCTGACTGGCAAGCGTCCAGAACGACCAAGGCCCGCACGGCCCGCGCACGCTTCACGATCTCGGCCACCGGGTTGATCGTGCCGAGGACATTGCTTTGATGGGTAAACGCAACAACCTTTGTTCGGTCGTTAATGATCTGGTCCAACGTTGACAGGTCTAGGCGACCTTCATCATCGACGCCTAACCACGCCAACTCGGCGCCCGTTCGACGACACAGTTCCTGCCATGGAATCAAATTGGCGTGGTGTTCCATCTCCGTCACAACAATGCGATCCCCTGGCTGCAAACTCAGGGACTGACCTACCGCCGTGTCGCTAAATGACGCGTTGCCCAACGAATAGGCCACCAGATTGATCGCTTCGGTTGCGTTCTTGGTAAAGACAATGTCGCGTGATTGCGCACCGATGAAACGCGCAATCGTTTCCCGCGCGCCTTCATACGCGTCAGTCGCCTCTTCGCCCAACTGATGGGCACCACGATGGACAGCAGCATTGTGCATCTCATAAAACCTGCGCTCAGCATCCAACACCGACGAAGGCTTTTGGGATGTTGCGCCGCTGTCCAGGTAGACCAGGCGCTTACCGTCACGAATGGTGCGCTGGAGAAGTGGAAAGTCAGCCTTGATGCGGGCTACATCAAGAGCGGTGACCGAAGAGGGGGTGCGAGAGGTCACGCCGAGCTGCCGGATTTCTGATACTTCTCGTAGCCGGAAGCTTCCAATTCGTCAGCCAAGTCCTTGCCGCCACTGGCCGCAATAACTCCATCTACGAATACATGGACAAAGTCGGGGTGGATGTACTTCAGAATGCGGGTGTAGTGCGTGATTAACAAAAGTCCGGTTTCGCCGTTGGCCACCAAACGATTCACTCCCTCGGAGACGTAACGCAAGGCGTCCACGTCAAGACCTGAGTCGACTTCGTCCAAGAGCGCGATCTTAGGCTTGAGTAATTCCATCTGCAGAATTTCGTGGCGCTTCTTTTCTCCACCGGAAAAACCTTCATTGACATTGCGTTCAGCAAATGAGGGGTCCATCGCCAGCTGTTCCATGGTTTCACGCACTTCTTTGACCCAGGTGCGCAACTTGGGTGCCTCGCCTCGAATGGCCGTCGCGGCGGTCCGCAAGAAGTTAGACACCGAAACACCGGGAATTTCGACCGGATATTGCATCGCCAGGAACATCCCTGCTCGCGCACGCTCATCGACACTCATGGCCAAGACATCAACGCCATCGAGGGTGATCGAGCCAGAGTCAACCGTGTACTTGGGGTGACCTGCGATGGAGTAGGCCAAGGTGGATTTACCAGACCCGTTGGGTCCCATGATGGCGTGGGTTTCCCCGGCCTTGACCGTTAAGTCAACGCCCCGCAAGATCTGACGGGATTCCCCATCGGCATCCACACTGACGTGCAAATCGCGAACTTCCAAAATTGTCATGTCAGCCTTTCAAGCCAATGGATACGGAGGGTGGTGAAACAAGCGAAGCGTCGGTGGTCACGTCAACAAGGACCACCGAGTTTGGAGCATCGGACTCCAGTGATACGACATAGACCGGAACGTTTCGCGTGGCCGGCAACGAGTCAGGAACACCTGTTCGCAGGTTAAATCGCGAACCGTGCATCCAGCATTCAAGATGACAGTCATCGACTTCGCCCTCTGATAGCGCAACGTCAGCATGCGAACATTCGTTCTTGATGGCATAAAGGGCGCCTTGAGTGCGAACAATCGCCACTTCAACGCCATCTACCTGCACGACGAACGGGAAGTCCTCGTCGAGTTGATCCAGCGTGCACACGGCTACGGGACTCATACGCCATGCCCTTCTAGTTCTGCCTCAACGCGAGCCACCAGGCGCGCTTGCAGTTGTTCGATGCCAATGTGCTGCAAGATCTCGTGAAAGAAGCCGCGCACGACAAGTCGGCGTGCTTCCTCAGCGGTAATGCCGCGCGTTTGCAGATAGAACAGCTGCTCGTCATCAAAGCGACCGGTCGCACTGGCGTGACCTGCTCCAGCGACTTCCCCAGTCTCGATCTCTAGGTTAGGCACCGAATCCGCACGCGCAAAATCGGTCAACACGAGATTGCGATTGATCTCGTACGTGTCAGTACCCACTGCGGCGGCCCGAATCAACACATCGCCAATCCACACCGAGTGCGATGGCTCCGCTTGCGTTCCTTGCAAAGCACCCTTGTACGTCACCCGAGACGTGCAATTAGGGACGGCATGATCGACAAAGAGGCGGTGCTCAAGGTGCTGACCATTGCCGGCGAAGAACAAGCCAAACATTTCGGCCGATCCGCCAGGGGCGTCATAAGCCACGGTCGGAACAAGGCGAACCAATGAACCACCGAGGGTAATGATCACCGACTTCACATTGGCATCTCGCCCGACCAAGTGACGCTGATGCCCAAGGTGGACTGTGTCAACAGCCCAATCCTGCAGCGAAACAACCGTGACGTGAGAGCCATCGCCGGCCTTGACGTCAATGACGTCGGAGATATGCGTCGAACCCGTGCGATCGATAACAATTGTTGCCTTCGCGAAGGGCTTCACATCAATAACCACGTGTGCAAATGCTGCCGTGGTGGCATCGCTGCCTACACACTTAATCCACACTGGCTCATCGAGTTGAGCATCAGCCGCAATAGTGACGACAGTGGTGGATTCGGCGCGATTGATGGCCAGGGCTGCTGCTCGATCCGTCGGAGCTCCGAGCAAGACAGCCTGAGCATCTGATCCATCAACCTGTTGAGTGGTTACGCCCTCGGGCGCTTCAACGGTTAAAGAAATTCCTGCTCCCGTAACGGCCGTCCCATCGACTAAACCGCCGGTGCGTCGCAATGGCGTAAAACGCCACTGCTCTTCACGGCCAGTGGGAACGACGAAATCAGCTGGGTCAAAGGATCCGACCAGAGAAGCAACGTGATCGTGGGTGGTTTGGGTCACCCGACGGCCCCTTCCATTTGCAGTTCAATGAGGCGATTGAGCTCTAAGGCATATTCCATGGGCAATTCACGCGCAATCGGCTCAACAAAACCACGCACGATCACCGCCATGGCCTCGTCCTCGGCCAAACCTCGGCTCATCAGGTAGAAGAGCTGGTCTTCGCCCACCTTCGAAACCGTGGCTTCGTGGCCCATCGACGCATCGTCTTCACGAACGTCCACATAGGGGTAGGTGTCGGATCGCGAAATGTCGTCCACAAGCAAGGCATCACACCGCACCGTTGACTTAGACCCGTAGGCACCCTCAAGAACCTGCACCAAACCTCGGTAGGAGGTACGGCCACCACCTCGGGCCACGGACTTGGACACAATTGAGCTGGAGGTGTGTGGTGCTGCATGCACCATCTTTGATCCTGCGTCCTGATGCTGGCCTTCACCCGCAAACGCGACCGATAACACTTCACCCTTGGCGTGTGGACCCATCATCCATACCGCTGGGTACTTCATCGTGACCTTGGAACCAATGTTTCCGTCAATCCACTCCATCGTGGCGCCCTCATGGGCAACAGCACGCTTGGTCACCAGGTTGTACACATTGTTCGACCAGTTTTGAATCGTGGTGTAACGCACGCGAGCGTTCTTCTTCACGATGATTTCCACCACCGCTGAGTGCAGGGAGTCGCTGGAGTAAACCGGGGCTGTGCAGCCCTCGACGTAGTGAATGTAGGAATCCTCATCGGCGATGATCAGCGTCCGCTCAAACTGACCCATGTTTTCGGTGTTAATGCGGAAGTACGCCTGCAACGGGATATCAACGTGTACGCCCTTGGGCACATAGATGAAAGATCCGCCCGACCACACCGAAGTATTGAGTGCGGCGAACTTGTTGTCCCCCACGGGAATGACCGTGCCGAAATATTCCCTAAACAATGCCTCATGCTCACGCAAGGCTGTATCGGTGTCGAGGAACAGCACACCTTGGGCTTCCAGGTCTTCGCGAATTTGGTGGTACACCACTTCAGACTCGTACTGCGCCGCTACTCCAGAAACCAGACGCTGCTTTTCCGCCTCGGGGATACCCAAGCGGTCGTAGGTGTTCTTAATGTCTTCGGGCAGGTCATCCCAGCTCTGGGCCTGCTTTTCAGTTGATCGTACGAAGTATTTGATGTTGTCAAAGTCGATACCTGACAGGTCTGATCCCCAGGTCGGCATGGGCTTCTTGCCGAACAGGCGCAAACCCTTGAGTCGCATCTCCAGCATCCATTCGGGCTCGCTCTTCTTCGCCGAGATATCCCGAACCACTTCTTCGTTGATGCCTCGTCGTGCGTTCGCGCCAGCAGTGTCTTTGTCGGACCAGCCATATTCGTACGTGCCTAGACCGTCAAGTTCCGGGTGTGCGGTAGTTGTCATGAGGCGCTCCTTGTTGGGACCGGAATTGCTGGGAGGTGAGTGGTGCACACGGGATCGCCGTGCCCGATCGTTGCCAAGCGTTGAACGTGCGTACCGAGGAGTTGAGAAAACATTGCGCCCTCGGCGTCACACAACTGCGGGAACTCCGCAGCTGCATGCCCCACGGGACAGTGGTGCTGACAAATCTGGGTTCCTTCAATCGGCGAACCTGCGGCATTAACAGTTGCTGCAAAGCCTTCTTGAGTGAGCAACTGTGCAAGAGCGTAGGGACGTTCTTGAGGTGTGACTTCGTCTAATACTGCGGCGTAGCGTTCACGCTGATCGCCTAGCCGTGCCGTGGCAAAAGACACAACAGCATCGGGTCCGACCTCATCACGCAAGAACCGCAACAGTTCAACGGACAACGCTTCGTATCCCTTGGGGAGCCATTCACGCCCAGCATCGGTGACGGCATAGACCCGTGCCGGTCGTCCGCGACCGCGTTCAGTACGCGGACCGTAGGGAGCTTGATCTCCAGCCGTGAGAAGGCCTTTGTCGAGCATGGGATCGAGGTGCCGGCGAACGGCACCTGGCGTCACACCCAGCCGGTCAGCAAGCACGGCAGCCGTGGCTGGACCAACATCCACCAGGCTGCGCACAATGCGTTCTGCACCTGATTCCATGTCCATGACCTCCGCCTACGAATTAAGTCACACTATCCTGACGTAAATGATAGCAGGTGTCCTCGGGCGGGGCTCTAGACTGCTTTTGTGCCTACGAGTCCGCCCCTTCTGCGCGTGGCCGACCTCGTCGTGGACTACCCCGAGGTACGGGCAGTTGGCGGAATCAGTTTTGAGTTAGAGCCGGGAACCGTTACGGCATTTCTTGGGCCCAATGGAGCGGGTAAGACCACCACGATTGAAGTGTGCGAGGGACTGCGCCGACCAACATCGGGAACTGTTGAAGTCTTTGGCCATGACCCCCTTCATCTTGCTGCCGAGCAGCGCGCGCGAATTGGCGTGATGTTGCAGTCCGGTGGGATCCCCACCTCTGCCCGTGCTGTTGAGTTTGTCGCACATATTGCGTCGCTGTACGCCAACCCACTCGACGTCAATGCTGTGTGCGATCGACTGGGATTACATGCCATTGGCCGCACGTCGTATCGACGAATGTCTGGTGGCCAAAAGCAAATGGTGGCCCTTGCCACCGCCATTGTCGGTCGCCCGGAACTAATCATCCTGGATGAGCCGACGGCGGGACTAGACCCGCAAGCACGGATCAATACGTGGGAGTTGCTGGTCGAACTTAAGGCTGCTGGGGTGACGGTGCTGCTTAGCACGCATTACATGGAGGAAGCCCAGGCCGTCGCCGATCACGTACTCATTGCTGACCAAGGCGTCCTGGTAGCCCAAGGCCCATTGCAGGAATTGTTGTCGGGCAACAGAGGCCAGCTCGAGATCTCCACCCCTTCCACCGTTGACACCGCCGCTCTGCAAACCGTGCTAGGTCCGTCTTTTCAGGTCTCCCAGCGACTTAATTCCATCTTTATCGCCGGCGCTATCACCGATGAGCTGCACCGACTCGTCGTCGAATGGTGCAGTAGCCATGACGTCATCATCAGTGGCCTACAGACCAATCAGCACAGTCTGGAAGATGTGTTCTTTGAGCTAACGGGGCGTGATCTGCAATGAGCGCTGACCTTGACTTCTCCCCTGCCGCCGAACCTGCATCACGGATTCGCCGCATCTCCTCACAAGCCCGCTACGAAACCACTCTGCTGCTGCGCAACGGAGAACAAACCCTGCTCACCATCGTCATCCCATTACTAGTGGTGGTGGGACTGTCCACGACTACCATCATCGACCTTGGGTCCCAGGCGGCGAGCTACGCGCGCATTCAAACGGTTGCTCCCAGCGTTCTCGCACTTGCGATTTTGTCCAGCGCATTTACCGCTCAAGCCATTGCTGTTGGGTTTGATCGGCGCTACGGCGTGCTCACGCACTTGGGCACAACACCACTGGGCCGCTCTGGCCTAGTACTAGCAAAGACGTTAGCGATTTCGGCCATTGCGTTCTTACAGGTCATCCTCATCAGCGCCGTCGCCGTCGTTCTGGGGTGGCGCCCGACGGGGTCATTGCTGGCAGCCGCGGCGCTGATGCTCTTAGGCATGTGCGCTTTCTCCGGATTGGCTTTACTGATGGCCGGCACGCTGCGCGCCGAAGCCACCTTGGCCGGCGCAAACTTGATATTTCTCTTGCTGTTGGTCGGTGGCGGCACCATCATCTCGACTGATCAATGGCCCAGCGGGGTTGCTCGCATCGTGGAGTTTTTACCGACTGCAGCCTTGGCCGATGGGTTGCGGACCATCCTGCGCGACGGAGCTCTCCCGACTTTGAGTACCTGGCTGGTTTTGGCCGTGTGGTCTGCAGTGGGTATTACCTTGGCAAGTCGATTTTTTCGGTGGGATTAATCACCTAATGCCAGGGCATCCTTTGCTGCTGGATCAACCTACGATGAACACATGGCCCTAGACACTGCGGTGACCGCGCAACCGGTCGGTACGTGGACGAGGCGAATCTTCGCGCTCAACATCGTGGCTCAATGCGCCATCGTGGTCACGGGAGCCTTGGTGCGCCTGACCGCATCAGGGCTGGGATGTCCTACGTGGCCTGACTGCAGCGATGGCTCCTTGATCCCGGTTGCGCGCCAAGCCGAGGGTTTTCACAAGTACATTGAGTTCGGCAACCGCATGCTCACCTTTGCTCTGGCTTTGATCATCATCGCTGCACTGATTGCGGCCATTAGGCATCGTCCACGCCGCAAGATCCTCATTGGTTTGTCCTTCTTGCTCTTTGCAGGCGTCGCTGCTCAAGCAGTGATCGGCGGAATAACTGTCCTGACGGGGCTTAATCCGCTCAGCGTTGCGGCGCACTTTCTCGTCTCCGCGGGTTTGATCGCCGTGTCAGTGGGACTCTATGAACGCGGAAACGAATCCTTTGATGGGCCAAAGATCGCACTCGTGCGCAAGGAACTCTTGTTCGTTGCCCGCGCCTTAGTGGTCCTTGGCTTCGTGATCGTCGTTCTGGGAACCGTGGTTACCGGCAGCGGACCCCACTCGGGCGATTTCGATGTCGTGAATCGATTCCCACTTGATCCTCGTGTGGTGTCTTGGCTCCATGCTGATGTTGTCCTGCTCTTCGTGGGCCTGACCTTCGCATTAGCCCTTGGACTGCGCTTGACCCAAGCTTCGGCCGTGGCGCAACGTCGAGTCTGGGTCTTAATCGCCATTGTTTTATTGCAGGGCTTCGTCGGTTACACCCAGTACTTCACTGGCTTGCCCGAACTCTTGGTGGCTGTCCATGTCGCGGGAGCCTGCGCGGTCTGGTGGGCCACACTGCGCATCCCTTATGCCCTGCGCGAGCGAACAGCTAATTAACCCCGCTCGTCTGATTCGGTTTCAAAGACTGGGCCCGAGTCTTCGCACTCACCCTTGATCTTCCATCGAACCACCTCTGACTCGAAGCGAATCTCCACTTCCTCGTCCGGACCTGCACGCACGGACTCCACGCGGAAGCCTTGAGCGGGTGAATACGCAACCAGTCGGGCTATCCGATTCGTGCACTGCAAGGTGGCTGAGCCGCCAGCAACGCTAATTGACTTTGTTTGCACGGTTGGCGTGTTCGTCTTGGAGGGACGAGGCTTATTCGAAGCATCAGACGATGAATTACTTCCCGATGATTGCTTAGGCTTCGTGCTTGTCGGATCACCAGTGGAGTTGCCCGAAGCTGTTTGACTTCCCACCTGCGCAGGGGCATCCTTCGATGCAGTGTCCCGTGGGACAGGCGTGGAAGCAGGGTTGCCTGCGGCCGAGTTCTCCTGCACGGCGACAAGCGGAGTTTCGGTGTCAATGCCACCCGCAACAAAGCTCAATGCGCCTACACCCACGGCAGTGGCCAGGGCCGCTGTACCTGCCCACACCACCACCAGCACCCACTTTGACATGGACCATGTGTATCGCGTCCTAGGTCAAAAGCACCCTCGGATTGCCATAAGGCCAGCCTAAGAAGCGATCGCCTAGAGCAAGGGATGGCCTGGGGCGCAGTAAGTTGTGCCTATGGCACAGATCCTGGTCATTGAAGACGACGCCGAGATCCGTCGCGCACTGATCCACGCCCTGACTGAGCGAGGTCATGCGGTGACATCAAGCCCAACGGGCATGGCGGGATTGCAAGGGGCGATGGATTCAGCTTGTGATCTGGTGATTTTGGACCTCGGACTGCCTGACATTGATGGGGTGGATTTACTGCAGATGTTGCGTGCTGTTTCCGCCGTACCAGTCATCGTTGTCACCGCTCGCGGAGATGAGCAGTCTCTGGTGCGCGCACTCGAGGCCGGTGCCGATGACTTTGTTCCCAAACCATTCTCGGGAACCTCCCTAGATGCGCGGATCAAAGCCGTCCTTCGACGAACGGTGACCGATCCTGATGCCGAAGGACCCATCACCATTGGCGACCTGGTCATTGACCAATCTGGACGCATCGTCACCTTGGATGGTGAGGTGCTTGACCTCAGCGCTCGCGAGTTTGACCTGCTGCACTACCTAGCGGTTAATCAAGGACGCGTTGTGTCCAAGCGAGAGCTCACCATCGAGGTATGGCATCAGCCCTACGGTGGCGCAGACAAGACGGTGGATGTGCACCTGTCGTGGCTTCGACGCAAACTCGGTGAAACCGCGGCCGAACCTCGCTTTCTACGCAGTGTGCGCAATGTCGGCATCAAACTTGTTGACCCGAAGGAATAGTCATGCGCCGTCGGATCGTCTTGCTCGTTGCTGCCACGACCAGCATTGTGTTGTTGGCTTTCACCTTGCCCCTGATCATTTTGATCAACGACTTAGCGCAATCATCTGCCGTTGAGCGCGCCACCACGATCGCGCAATCCCTCGTGCCGGTTGTCTCGAATTCAGGCACCGACCAAATCGACCTAGCGATCACTAGCCTTGCCAAGCCCGAAGGCACCACCGTGTCGGTGGTTTTGCCCACCAAAGAAGTTCTGGGAAGCCCACGCGCGATTGACCAGTCGATCAAGGACACAGTCGCCGGTGCTGGGGCCTCAACTCAAGACCGGCCCGATGGCGGGCGAACGGTTCTGATTCCGGTGTACGTCAATAGCGGAGTTCGCGTCATCGCGGTTGACATCACCGCTGATGCATTGACTGAAGGATTGTTGCGAGCGGGCGTGGT
This sequence comes from Actinomycetes bacterium, assembly GCA_037130835.1. Taxonomy (GTDB): domain Bacteria; phylum Actinomycetota; class Actinomycetes; order UBA12327; family UBA12327; genus AcAMD-2. Next base: position 16,604 of record JBAXSF010000002.1, on the reverse strand, counting down.
CATCGCAGCGTTGGCCTTGGCCCTTTTCGTAGCGTCGTTGTTCGTAGCTGATCGCATAGCGCGCACCATGACGCGACCGCTTAATGAACTCGCACAGACTGCAGAATCACTGGCCACTGGCAACCTCGATGCGAGGTTTGATCCTGCAGGTCCTGATGAGGTCCGCAATGTCGGTACCGCAATGAACGCTCTGGCTCACCGCATCGGCGAACTCCTGGTAGCCGAACGTGAAGCACTAGCCGACCTGTCACATCGACTTCGTACCCCTCTGACCGCGCTACGTCTTGATACCGAAGCGCTTGGGGCATCGGATGAGAGAGATCGCATCGAAAGCGACCTAGACTTGATGGAACGCAGCCTCGATGACGTCATTCGCACAGCCGCCAGGCCAGCCCAAGACAAGTTGGTGGCTCGATGCGATGTTGGCAACGTTCTCGCTGAGCGCGTGCAATTTTGGTCGGTCCTCGCCGAGGACCAGGGCCGCCAGGTCCGCACCGACATCGCACCCAAGTCCATGCGAATAGGCGTCGACGCCGATGACCTCGCTGCGTGCGTGGATGCAGCCCTGGGAAACATCTTCGCCCACACCGACGAGGGCGTGGGGTTCTCCGTCAGCGCTCAACCATGGATTGATGGCAGAATCCACATAGTTATTGACGACCAGGGCAACGGCTTGTCGGCAAACGCGAACCGACTGAGTCAGCGCGGCGTGAGCGGATCGGGATCAACGGGCCTTGGTATGGACATCATGCGTCGCACTGCCGAATCCACGGGTGGTCACTGTGAGGTAACCGAATCCCCCACGGGTGGCGTGCGCATCAATCTTTCATTTACAACGGTGAAGAATTAGTGCACAAAAGGATCAATGGCTATTGCCACGAAGATCAACGTTAAGTACGTGATGGATCCTTGGAACAGGCGCATCGGGCGAACGATCGTGTCGTCAAGACCCTTACGTGAAGCCGACAAAATTCGGTGCGCCTCATACAAGAAGAGACTGCCAAGGACGGCGGCAGTTCCTACGTAAACCCAACTCATATTGGCCACGGGCCAAAGAATCAATGTGGTGGCCACCATGAGGTAGGAATAGATCAGGATCGATTTAGCCACCACGTGTTGGTCAGCAACGGCTGGCAACATCGGAACATTCGCGGCCACATAATCGTCGCGATAGCGCAGCGATAATGGCCAATAGTGCGGTGGCGTCCAAAAGAAGATCACCATAAAAAGCACGATGGGTGTCCAGGATAACGATCCAGCCACCGCACTCCACCCGATCAGCACCGGCATACAACCGGCGGCGCCACCCCACACGATATTTTGAGAAGTTCGTCGCTTCAGCAAGATGGTGTAGCCCAACACATAAAACGCAATCGCAAACGCGGCCAGGGCGGCTGACAAAACATTGACCGTTGCGGACAACCACACCACAGAAGCGGCCGACAAAACGGTGCCAAAAATCGTGGCTTGGGCAGGTTCAATTAACCCCGTCGCCAGAGGTCGATCAGCTGTGCGATGCATAACGGCATCAATGTCGCGATCAATAACGCAATTGAAGGTATTGGCTCCCCCGGCGGCTAACGATCCGCCAATGAGAGTCGCAATCACCGTCCACACATCTGGCAGGCCCTCGGCCGCCAGAAACATAGTGGGAACCGTGGTGACTAAAAGAAGTTCAATAATGCGTGGCTTGGTCAGGGCTAGGTAACCCTTCAACCGCTGCGAGCGCCCCACTGCGGATCCAGAGCCGCCAAAGCCAGCCTCTACAGGCTCATCTTGGCGCGGATCTACGGCAGTCACGGCCACCCTTCGGTTGGTGTAGTCGTCAGTCTAGCCGCCTAGATAGGGTGTGTTCGTCGCGCCTAGTCAAGCACGTAGGGAAGGAGCCCAGCCGGTGAGCGGGAGCCCAAGTTCATCGTCCGCCGAGGTCCCCACCGACCTAGAAGCGCGAGCCATAGCCACGGCCCGCATCTTGACCATGGACGCGGTCCAAAAGGCCGGCAACGGTCACCCCGGCACCGCGATGGCCCTAGCACCTGTTGCCCACCACCTCTTTCAACACGTCATGGCACACGACCCCAACGATCCGCACTGGCTTGGTCGCGATCGCTTCATTTTGTCCCTTGGACACTCCAGCCTCACGCTCTACCTGCAACTGTTTCTGTGCGGCTACGGCCTTGAAATGGACGACATCAAGCAACTGCGACAGTGGGGTTCGCTCACACCAGGACACCCTGAGTGGCAGCACACTGCCGGAGTCGAAACCACCACTGGGCCTTTGGGTCAAGGAATTGGTAATGGCGTGGGCATGGCGTTGGCTGCCCGCCACGAGCGCTACCTACTCGACCCCACCGCGGCGCATTCCATCTTTGATCACCGCATCTGGGTACTGGCATCGGATGGCGACATTGAAGAAGGCGTCAGCGCCGAGGCCTCGTCGTTTGCGGGCCGACAGGAACTGGGTCTGCTCAACGTCATCTACGACGACAACCAGATCACCATCGACGGGCCCGCAAGCCTTGCCCTCAGTGAAGATGTTGCCGGTCGCTACCTCGCTTATGGCTGGCACGTGCAAACGGTTGAGCGTGCCGCGAACGGCGATGTTGACCTACCCGCCTTCGCTGCAGCGTGCGAGGCCGCCACAAGCGAGACTGCCAAGCCCAGCTTGATCGTCCTTAAGACCACCATTGCCTGGCCAGCGCCATCTGCTCAAAACACGTCAGCATCGCACGGCAGTGCCCTAGGTGCGGATGAAGTCGCCGCTACCAAGACGGTTCTTGGATTTGATCCGGAGCAACACTTCGCCATCGACGCTGAAGTCTTGACGCACACTCGGCAGGCCAAGGTTCGCGGCGCCCAGCTGCATAACGAGTGGAACCAGGCTCGCGCGCAGTGGCAAGCCGCTAATCCTCAGCAAGCCGCTCTCCTTGCGCGACTTGAGTCCGGGGAACTACCGGCCAACTGGTCCGCCGCATTGCCCACCTTTGATGTAGGCGCCCAGGTCGCGACGCGTAAAGCTTCCGGAGCCGTGATCAATGCCCTAGCCGGACAATTGCCTGAATTGTGGGGTGGCTCAGCAGACCTGGGCGAGTCCAACAACACCCACATCAAGGGTGCGGACAATTCCACGCCGGCCACGCCAGCCGGTGCCAATATCGCGTTCGGTATCCGCGAGCACGCGATGGGCTCGATCATGAACGGGATCGCCCTGCACGGTCGTAGCAAAGTATTTGGCGGCACGTTCTTGGTCTTCAGTGACTACATGCGCCCTGCCGTTCGACTAGCAGGAATCATGGGACTGCCCGTGACCTATGTGTGGACGCACGATTCGATTGGCTTGGGTGAAGATGGACCCACTCACCAGCCCATCGAACATTTGGCAGCGCTGCGAGCCATCCCCAATCTCAACGTAATTCGCCCCGCCGATGCGAACGAAACGGCCGCAGCTTGGCAGGTGGCATTGACGAGTACATCCACCCCGACGGCTTTGATTTTGACTCGTCAGGATGTTCCAGTTCTCGATCGCTCTGGCGCTATCAGCAACGGTGGCGACAGCGATCCCTTGACCAGGGGCGCCTACACGATTTCGCCGGCTGACAATCCGGAGGTCATTTTGATTGCCACGGGATCTGAAGTCAGCTTGGCTCTGCAGGCGCAAGAATCACTCAAGACTCAGGGCGTGGCCGCATCCGTAGTCTCCATGCCCTGCGTTGAAATCTTCCGCGACCAACCGCAGGCGTATCGCGACGAAGTGTTGCCACCGAGTGTGCGTGCGCGGGTGTCGATTGAAGCGGGCATTACGCCACCATGGCGAGAGTTTGTTGGCGATGGCGGACGCAGCATTGGCATTGATCACTACGGCGCATCGGCCAATGGATCAACCTTGTATCGCGAATTTGGAATTACGGTAGAAGCTGTGGTCGAGCAAGCCTTGGCCGCCAAGGGCCAGAACTAGCCTTCCCAGACCTCGCCACGCACTTTGGCAATGGCTTCGGCCAAGATGGCGTCGCCATCTTCCTTGCTCCGGCGTTCGCGCACATACGCCAAGTGGGTCTTATACGGCTCGTTTTTTTGCGCCGATGGCGGATTGGCCTTGTCCTGGCCGGCTGGAGCTCCACACTTGGGGCAATCCCACAGCTCAGGGATTTCAGCATCGCTCGCAAATGATGGCGATACTTCGTGGCCTGAGGCGCACCAAAAACTGATGTAGACCCGTGGAGCCGCTTCGCCACGTTCGGCTTCGCCCATGGGGCCTGCACCAACGCGACTACCGCGAATTGCACTTCCGCCAGCCATGAAGATCCTCCCTAGAGCCCATTACATCGATACCTACGTACCGTGCCGTGCTACAACCGCTCGTACTGTTTCGGCGGGTTAGTTTGCTGCCTTAAGCACTAGCCCTAAACCAAACACACAAACGGCCCAAATTAGTCCGACAGCAACGGTGAACCGGTCAAGGTTCTTTTCCACGACTGACGAGCCACCGAGCGAGGACGACATTCCGCCACCGAACAGGTCAGACAATCCGCTGCCCTTGCCCTTGTGCAACAGCACCAAAGCAAGCAACAGCAAACTCGTAACGACCTGGACGATTCCCAGAAACACGATCATGACTGACCCCTCGGACAACGGGCGGGCGGAGTGTGCCTGCTAAGGATACGCATGCGCCTAAAGCGCGATTTCATCACGGTAGCGGACGATCCGCGCAAAGGTCTCAATCTCCAGGCTTGCACCACCCACGAGGCCCCCATCGATGTCAGCCTGAGCCATGATTCCTGGGGTAGTGGATACGTTGACTGAGCCGCCATAGAGAACGCGAATCCCAGCAGCTACGGACTCCCCGCAGGTCGCCTCAACCGTGCTACGCAGGGCAGCAGCTACCTCTTGGGCATCGTCGGCGGTAGCCACCTGTCCGGTGCCGATGGCCCAGATGGGTTCATAGGCGAGCACGGTCTTGGCTACCTGTTCAGGCGCAAGACCCTCGAGCGCTGCCTCGAGCTGGCTCACACAATGTTCGACCTGAAGCCCTTGTTGGCGCACTTCAATCGGTTCGCCTACGCAAATAATGGGGGTTATGGAGTTGCGTAACGCGGCTTTGATTTTTGCATTGATGAGTTCGTCATCTTCAAGGTGAAACTGACGTCGCTCGGAGTGCCCCACGATTACGTAACTACATCCCAATTTCGCCAGCATCAATCCGCTAATGTCCCCGGTTCGCGCTCCCGAGTCCAATTCGCTGACATCTTGGGCGCCGTAGGACAGGCGGAGCTTGTCGCCATCAACCAACGTTTGAACTGATCGAATGTCGGTAAAGGGTGGGCACACGACAACATCAACTTCGTCAAAGTCTTGTGGCCGCAAGCTAAAGACCAGTTTTTGCACCAAGGCGATGGCCTCAAGGTGGTTGAGGTTCATCTTCCAGTTGCCCACCATCAAGGGTTTACGAGCCACGCTCATGCTTTGTCCTCCAGGACACTCAAGCCAGGAAGTTCCCGACCCTCTAGGTATTCCAAACTTGCTCCACCGCCGGTAGAGATATAGCCAAATTGCTCGTCGGCAAACCCTAGATGGCGCACCGCGGCGGCCGAGTCTCCCCCGCCCACAACCGTGAACGCAGCTGAACTGGCCATCGCTTGCGCAACCGCCCGCGTTCCACTGGCAAATGCGTCAAACTCAAAGACCCCCATCGGCCCATTCCAAAACACCGTGGCGGCATCGGAGAGCGCACCAGCAAACTTCTGCGCGGATTCAGGTCCGATGTCCAACCCCATCCAGTCGTTAGGGATCGCAGCCACGCCGACAACGGTGGATTCAGCATCGCCGGCGAATCGATCCGCAACAACGATGTCTGTTGGCAAGACGAGGTCCACACCGCCTGCCTGCGCCTGGGCAATGTAGCCGCGACACAGTTCCACGAGGTCAGGTTCTAGCAAACTCGAACCCACGCCGTAACCCATGGCTGCCAAGAAGGTGTACACCATCCCGCCGCCAATGAGGATTCGATCAGCCTTGCCCAAGAACGTCTCGATCACACCCAACTTGTCCGAGACTTTTGAGCCACCCAGGACAACGACGTAAGGCCGCTCGTCACCGCGTGTCAGGCGTTGCAAGACGGATACTTCAGAGGCAATCAGTCTTCCAGCGGCATGGGGAAGCCGGAGTGCAATGTCGTACACACTGGCGTGCTTGCGGTGACTGACGCCAAAACCATCTCCGACATAGATGTCAGCCAACAGCGCAAGCTGATCCGCAAATGCCCCACGCGCAGCATCGTCTTTGGATGTTTCGGCCTGAGTAAAGCGTAAGTTTTCGAGCAATGCGACCTGGCCATCCGCCAAACCAGCCACCACGCCTTGGGCTTGGTCGCCGACGGTTGACGGACTAAAAGCCACAGGTGCATTAAGTAGCTCGCCCAACCGAGCAGCAACGGGCTGCAAGGACAATCCGGCCACTACCTGACCTTCGGGTCGCCCTAGGTGGGACATCACCACTACCCGAGCCCCTCGGGCCGCAAGGTCGCTAATCGTTGGCAGTGCGGCCCGGATACGCCCATCATCACTGATGGCGACGCCGCCCTCTGGGGATGTCTCTAACGGAGTGTTCAGATCAGAGCGAACAAGGACAACTTTGCCTTGAACCTCAAGATCATCAATGGATTGCATAGAAGTGGTGAAATCCGCAGTCACACTAAAGCGATGCGCCGACGAGGGTGGCCAAGTCGATCAGTCGATTGGAGTATCCCCACTCGTTGTCGTACCAGCCAATGATCTTGACCTGGTCGCCTTGGACCATCGTCAACCCGGCGTCCAAGGTGCATGACGCAGGCGAGTTGACGATGTCACTCGAAACGATGGGGTCTTCGGTGTATTCCAAGATTCCGCTCAACGGACCGCTAGCAGCTGCTGCTGCAAAGGCTGCGTTGACTTCGTCGCGAGTGGTTTCACGAGACAAGGTCACGACGAGGTCCGTCACAGAACCGGTGGGAACCGGCACGCGAAGCGAAATGCCGTCGAGCTTTCCCTTGAGCTCAGGGATCACCAGCGCTGTGGCCTTGGCCGCGCCAGTAGAGGTCGGAATGATGTTGATTGCCGCCGCACGGGCACGACGCAGGTCCTTGTGCGGGAAGTCGAGGATGACCTGGTCATTGGTATACGCGTGAATGGTGGTCATCAGCCCACGCTCAATGCCAAAGGTGTCCAACAAGACCTTGGCCATAGGCGCAACACAGTTAGTAGTACAAGAGGCATTGGAGATGATGGTGTGTTGTGCAGGATCGTAAAGATGGTCGTTAATGCCCATGACGATCGTGATGTCTTCGTTGGACGCAGGGGCCGAAATGATGACCTTCTTGGCGCCAGCAGCAAGGTGAGCCTTGGCCTTTTCGGCGTCCGTGAAGATTCCGGTGGACTCAATGACGATGTCCGCGCCTAAAGCTCCCCACGGGAGCTCTTCGGGGTTGCGCACAGCCAATGCGGCAAAAGAGTGACCGTCAACGGAGAGTGAATCCCCGGATGCTTGGACGTCGCGGCCCAGGCGGCCCAGGATGCTGTCGTACTTAAGCAGGTGTGCCAGGGTCTCATTGTCGGTGAGGTCATTGACGCCCACAATGTCAATATTGGGGTTATCTAATGCGGCCCGGAAGAAATTTCGACCAATGCGACCAAATCCGTTGATCCCCACCTTGACCGACACCGTGACTCCTCTTCACTCAGTAACTTGATGTGCCTCAGAGCCTAGCGACCGGTGGGTTCCATCCGAAGAACGCCGTACCTTAGGGCTCCATGTCGGGTGTCAGGTCCGCCTCAGTATCGGGAATACCCAAGTCCGACGCCCTCTTGTCAGCCATGGCGAGAAGTCGTCGGATACGTCCGGCGATCGCATCCTTAGTCATTGGTGGATCCGCCAAGGCGCCCAACTCTTCCAAGCTGGCCTGACTGTGTTCGGTGCGCAAACGGCCGGCTTCGAGCAAGTGATCAGGAATGTCCTCGCCAAGGATTTCGAGTGCTCGCTTGACTCGGGCACCGGCCACAACGGCCGCGCGTGCCGAGCGACGAAGGTTCGCATCGTCGAAGTTCGCCAACCGGTTGGCGGTGGCGCGGACCTCTCGGCGTAGGCGGCGCTCTTCCCAGGCCAGCACCGATTCATGAGCACCCAGGCGAATCAATAGCTGACCGATGGCGTCGCCATCACGCAACACCACACGATCCACCCCACGCACTTCGCGGGACTTGGCCACCACACCCAACCGGCGCGCAGACCCCACCAGAGCAAGTGCGGCTTCCGGTCCAGGGCAGGTGATTTCGAGTGCTGACGATCGGCCAGGTTCAGTCAGGGATCCATGAGCGAGGAAGGCTCCACGCCAGGCAGCTTCTGCATCGCACGTCGCGCCGCTGACGACCTGAGGGGCTATGCCTCGGATCGGACGACCCTTGCCGTCGATCAAGCCTGTTTGACGGGCCAACAGTTCGCCATCGTTGGTAACGCGCACCACGTAACGATTGCCCTTGCGAATACCCGATGGGGAAATCACTGACAAGTCGCTGGGGTGACCATAGATTTCCGCAATGTCTTTGCGCAGTCGTCGAGCTGCGGCTCCGGTGTCAAGTTCGGCTTCGACAACAATGCGACCACCAACAATGTGTAACGCGCCACCGAATCGAAGCAGTGTCGAAACTTCAGACTTGCGACAACACACCTTGGTGACTTCCAGACGAGCGAGCTCGTCTTTCACCGCTGCGGTCATGGCCATGGCGTGATCCTGCCACGAGTCATCAACTGCGCGTATGCCGAGGCTAAGAGTGCCTCGTCGTGACCGTGCTCAGGATTGTCACGCGCCACAGGAGTAACAACCAGATCGGCACCAAATCCAGCCACGGCTTGGGCCAACGAGTCCCTATCGAGGATGCAGCTCGGGTCGGCAAGTACGAAATCGAGGTGCAATCCGGGGGCATAGGTGCCCAAAACTTCCAGGTGATCTTCAGGAGAAAAGCCAGTTGTTTCGCCAGCCTGCTCGGTCAAATTCAAAGTAACAATGCGCTGAGCTGACGATCGCACTAATGCTTCGCGAATATCCGGGACGAGAAGGTGCGGCAAAACACTGCTGAACCACGAGCCAGGACCCATAACGATGTAATCAGCCTCGGCAATGGCGGTTAACGCCTGTTCGCACGGTTTTGGCTCCGCGGGCTCAATCGCAACCGAAACGACGCGTCCAGGTGTGGAGGCAACAGCCACTTGGCCACGCACTTCAAACCCCGTTGATGCGGACGAAGAAATATACTGACGTTCTTGCGTGGTCAGTCGAGCCACAAGATCAACGGGTTCACAACACATCGGCAAGACTCGCCCACGAACCTGAAGTAAGTCCGCCATGCGATCGAGTGCGGCGATGGGATCCTGCAGCTCCTCCATGAGGGCAACGAGCATGAGATTACCTACGGGGTGACCGGCTAGATCCCCTCGATCAAAACGATGTTGCGCCACGGACGACCAGAGTTGAGCGGCTGTGGTTTGGTCTGCTAAAGCCGCTAGTGCCATCCGCAGGTCACCTGGGGGCAATACACCCAAGTCGCGGCGCAAGACACCACTACTTCCACCATCATCGGCGACCGTGACCACGGCAGTGATGTTTTCCGATACCTGAGCCAAGGCCCGCAGACTCTGGGACAGGCCGTGGCCACCGCCAAGCGCAACGACGCGAGGTGAATCCTCGCTCATTCGCGCCCCAAGTCACGGTGCAGGACGAGCGTCTCGACTCCTTCTTTGACTAACCGTGCGGCCAAATGCTCTGTCATGGCCACAGACCGGTGCTTGCCACCAGTGCAACCAACGGCGATCGTCACATAGCGCTTACCTTCGTGGATATATCCATCGGCGACGAACTTGAGTAATTCGCTATAGCGATCGAGGAATTCGCGAGCTCGGGGTTGTTCCACCACATAGTCACTGACCTCTGAATCAAGTCCGGTCAATGGTCTCAGTTCAGGAACCCAATGCGGGTTGGGTAAGAAACGCACATCCACGACCAAGTCAGCATCAACAGGAATCCCGTACTTATAGCCAAACGACATCACTGTGGCCCGCAATTTTTGTGAACCAGGCTCTGCAAAGGCGGCCGCCACCTTGGCTGATAGTTCGTGGACATTGAGAAAAGACGTGTCAATCACTAGGTCCGCGTTGCCACGCATTTCCCGCACGAGTTCACGCTCACGCGTAATGCCATCGAGTACTCGTCCATCTCCCTGCAAGGGATGTGGCCGACGCGATGACTCAAAGCGTCGCACCAAGACCTCATCGGCGGCTTCCAGGAACAACACGTGCGGATCAAAGCCTCGCTCGCGCATCGCCTCAAGGGCAGAAGTGAGTTCGTTGAAGAACGTGCGATCGCGGGTGTCCACGGCTAAGGCCAGCCGACCAAGTTCGGGCCGCGGCCCTATCAAATCGAGCAAGGCTGGCAAGAGTGGTGGTGGAATGTTTTCCACCACGTACCAACCGTGGTCTTCCAACGCATCAGCTGCCGTGCTTCGGCCAGCACCAGACATGCCGGTGACGACAACAATCTCCGGGGTCTGTCGAGAGTCGGTCATGTCTCAATAATCTCGCCAGTAGCGGTATTTATACCGGCGGGGGCTGATTCACCGGTCGGTGAGTCGCCCGCACTCCCCTGTAACGCCTGGTGGATCTGCAGAGCGAGTGCAGGACCGATTCCCGCCACCGCTTGAAGCTCTTCGACTGTTGCGGCCTTAACGGCTCGAACGGAACGAAACTTCTTGAGCAGCGCGGTCCTCTTGACTTGACCCAAGCCAGACACCTGATCAAGTTCGCTTGCCGTCATGGCCTTCGATCGTTTCTGGCGGTGAAACGAAATCGCAAAGCGGTGCGCCTCATCGCGTACTCGCTGAAGCAAAAACAGCGCTTCGCTACCGCGCGACAAGATTACCGGGTGCGAAACACCTGCTGGCCACACTTCTTCTAGACGTTTGGCCAAACCGACAACGGGAATATGACTCATCCCCAGTTCAAGGAGGATCTCTTGCGCCGCCTTGGCCTGTGGTTGGCCACCGTCGACCACTAACAAACCAGGTTCATAGGCAAATCCCGACGACGTATCGGGATTGGAGAACCGGCGACGCACCACTTCCTTGATGGATGCCACGTCGTCACTGCCTTCCACATCCTTAATGGTGAAGCGACGGTAATGAGACTTCTTGGCCAATCCATCTTCAAAGACCACCAGTGATCCGACCGAAGACGTGCCTTGTAGGTGGGAAATATCAATGCATTCAATGCGCAGCGGCGGATCAACCAGCCCGAGTGCCGTTTGCAGATTGCTCAAGGCCGCACTCCGCGACGTCAGATCCGATGCTCGACGCAGTCGGTGCTGCATCAGGGTTTCATTGGCGTTAGTCAGCACCGTCTCCAGCAGAGACACCTTGGGGCCTCGCTGTGGGACCGTCAAGCGCACAGCAGAGCCTCGCACCTGTCCGAGCCAATCCTCCAATACCGACTTATCTGCGGGCGTCGAATCAACGAACACCTGTTTGGGAATGTCTTGCGGATCGGTGGCATCGTAAATTTGTCGAAGAAAGTAGGTCATCAATTCGCTGGCCGTGACGTCTTCTACCTTGTCGGTCACCCATCCGCGCTTGCCGCGAATTCGACCATCACGCACATAAAACACCTGTACCGCAGCCTCCAACTCATCATCAAAGACCGCCACAAAATCAGCATCGGTGCCCGGCTCCAGCACCACCGTATTGCGCTCCATCACTTTTTCAAGTGCAGCCAAGTCGTCTCGTAGGCGAGCAGCTCGTTCAAAATCCAATTCCGCAACAGCCTGCTCCATGGCCGCCGTACGAGTTGCCACGTAATCGGCAGTCTTTCCCCCCATAAATGTGCACAGGTCATCAACGATGGCGCGATGCTCTTCCGCACTCACCCTGCCCACGCAGGGCGCAGAACACCGATCGATGTAGCCCAAGAGGCAAGGCCGGTCACTTTGCTTCGCACTGCGAAATACAGCCGCGCTACAGGTACGTACCGGGAATACTCGAAGCAACTGATCAAGCGTTTCGCGAATGGCCCAAGCCTGTGCGTACGGCCCGAAATACTTCGTGGCTTTTCTACGCTGCCCGCGTACAACTTGGGCGCGGGGATAGGGCTCACCCACGGTCACCGCTAGGTAGGGATAAGACTTGTCGTCCCGATATTTGACATTAAAACGCGGTTCATAGGTCTTGATCCAGGAATACTCCAGCTGGAATGCTTCCGCTTCGCTCTGAACTATCGTCCAATCAACGGTGGCAGCTCGCTCCACCATTGACCTGGTACGCGGATGCAGCGTGACAGGATCTGCGAAATAGGACGTCAGGCGAGAGCGCAGGTTTGCTGCCTTGCCGACATAAATCACTTGCTGATTAGCATCAAAAAAACGATAGACACCCGGCTCGACGGGGATCGCCGAAGTCGCCGGTTTAAGCAGTGTCATCAAGCTCACGCAAAGTCAACGATGCCGTTTCGCACCTGTACGGGGATCGTGGCCAAGGGTGTTTGGGCCGGACCTTGAACCACAGCGCCGGTTACCGGATTGAATCGACTCCCATGGCACACACACAGGATCGAGCCGGCTTCGACGCCCTTAACGGTGCAGCCGCTATGTGTACACACGGCGCTGAATGCATGCACCTGGCCGGCGGCGGACTTCGTCACCACAATCTTTCGATCATCAACGATCTTGACAACCGATCCGTCCGCGGGAATATCTGCAACGGCCACGATCCCCTCAGAGGCGCCGCCTTTTGCCGCCGGCGTGGTCGTCGGTTCGGTAGCACCGCCTTGGACTTGATCATCACCACAGGCAGCAAGCAATGGCGCAGCCGCGCCAGCCACCGCGATAATCGCGCCGGTTTGGAGAACGCCCCTACGGGATGGACTCATTCGTGCCTCCTAAGTGGATTTCCGACTCTAGACGAAAGGGTGAAGTTAGGTTGTTCGCTTCCGGGGTTTCTTACCCGGGACCGTAACGCCCAGAGCGGATGCGAGGTAGTGCCCGGTGTAACTGGAAGGGTTGGCCGCTACCTGCTCCGGAGTTCCGGTTGCCACGATCTCCCCGCCACGACCGCCACCCTCAGGTCCTAGGTCAATGACCCAGTCAGCGGTCTTAATGACATCAAGATTGTGTTCAATGACAATCACCGTATTGCCGGCATCTACCAAACGGCCCAGAACGCCAAGAAGTTTGGCAACGTCATCAAAGTGAAGCCCAGTGGTGGGCTCGTCCAGCACATAAACCGTGCGACCGGTTGAGCGCTTTTGGAGTTCCGAGGCCAACTTCACGCGCTGTGCTTCTCCACCAGACAAGGTGGGAGCCGATTGGCCCATCCGCACATACCCCAGGCCCACATCATTGAGCGTTTTCAGGTGTCGAGCAATCGCGGGAATGGCTTCAAAGAAGTCTAAGGCTTCTTCAATGGGCATGTTTAAGACATCGGCAATGGACTTGCCCTTGAAGTGCACTTCCAACGTCTCGCGGTTGTATCGCGCACCCCGGCAGACTTCACAGGGAACGTAAACGTCGGGCAAGAAGTTCATTTCAATCTTTAGCGTGCCGTCACCGCTGCACGATTCACAGCGGCCACCTTTGACATTAAAGGAAAATCGACCTTGCTGATAACCACGGACTTTGGCTTCTGGGGTGGCAGCAAAAATCTTGCGAATGTGATCGAACACGCCTGTGTACGTGGCAGGGTTGGAGCGAGGCGTGCGCCCAATCGGGCTTTGATCTACGTGGACGACCTTGTCGACGAGCTCTATGCCCTCGATCTTGCGATGCCTCCCAGGAACCACCCGAGATCCCTGGAGTTCACGCGCTAGCGCGGAGTACAAGATGTCGTTGACCAGTGTGGATTTGCCCGATCCACTCACTCCCGTGATGGCCACTAGACAGCCCAGCGGGAAACTGGCATCAACCTTCTTGAGATTGTTCTCGGTCGCCCCCTTGACCGACAGCATGCGTGCTTTATCAACGGGGCGTCGCGCAGCCGGCACGGCGATTGATTTGCGACCCGAAAGATAAGCCCCGGTCACGGATTCCTTATTGCTCAGCAGATCCTTGACCGATCCGGACACCACCACTTGACCACCGTGCTCGCCAGCACCAGGACCAATGTCCACTACCCAGTCTGCGGTACGAATGGTGTCTTCATCGTGTTCAACAACGATCAACGTGTTACCCAAGTCGCGAAGACGGACCAGCGTCTCGATCAGGCGCCGATTGTCGCGCTGGTGCAGGCCGATGGATGGCTCATCGAGCACATACAAAACACCTACCAATCCAGAGCCAATTTGGGTCGCCAATCGAATGCGCTGCGCCTCACCACCGGACAATGTTCCGGCCGCGCGATCAAGGGACAAATAGTCAAGGCCGACATCGAGCAGGAAGGTCAAACGTTCGTTGATCTCCTTCAGCACCCGACCAGCAATTTTGGCCTCGCGCGGGGGCAACTTCAGCTTGCTTAAGAATTCGGCACCATCAGCAATGGACATGGCCGCAAGTTCGGCAATGGAGGCCCCGCCCAAGGTCACGGCAAGGATCAAAGGCTTTAGACGCGTACCCGCGCAGGCCTCGCACGGAGTCTCTCGCATGTAGCCGGCGTAACGCTCCCGACTGGAATCTGACTCTGACTCCTCATGGCGACGCTCCACGAAACCCAAGACACCTTCAAAGGTGGTCGTGTAGGACCGCTGACGGTTGAAGCGGTTCTTGTAGCGAACAGCCACCTGCTCGTCGTCCCCGTAAAGCACAGCCTTCTTCGCCTTGGCCGACAACTTGTTCCACGGGGTATCCATCGAGAAGCCCACATTGTCAGCAACAGCCTCGAGGAGCCGAGCGAAGTAATTACTAATGTGCCCACCCGACCAGGGAGCAATCGCTCCTTCGCGCAAGGACAAGGTCGGGTCAGGAATGATCAACTCGGGATCAACCACCATGCGAATGCCCAGTCCCGTGCACTCAGGGCAAGCGCCAAAGGGCGAGTTGAAGGAGAAGGATCGCGGTTCTAGTTCCTCGAAGGAGAGGTCATCTTTAATACATGCCAAGTGCTCTGAATAGGTGCGTTCGCGGTGCGGATCATCTTCGGCCACGTCAACAAACTCAAGGATGACCAGGCCCCCGCCCAGCTTGAGTGCCGTTTCGACCGAATCCGTGAGCCGTCGACGCGAGCTGGCCTTCACCGCGAGTCGATCGACCACCACTTCAATGGAGTGCTTTTCCTGCTTTTTCAGGGTGGGGACTTCCTCAAGTCCGTACACCACCCCGTCCACTCTGGCCCGACTAAAACCTTGGGTTTGCAACTGCTTAAACAGTTCAACATATTCACCCTTGCGGGCCCGAACCAACGGCGCGAGAACCTGGAAACGACTTCCCTCATCCAGATCCAAGATGCGATCAACGATTTGTTGCGGTGCTTGGCGGGCTATGACATCCCCGCATTCGGGGCAATGGGGCGTTCCGGCTCGTGCGTACAACAAGCGCAAGTAGTCATAAACCTCGGTAATGGTTCCCACGGTTGATCGCGGGTTGCGATTCGTTGACTTTTGATCAATGGAAACAGCCGGGGACAAGCCTTCAATGAAATCAACATCTGGCTTATCCAATTGACCAAGAAACTGGCGAGCATAGGCCGACAAGCTCTCCACATAACGACGCTGGCCTTCAGCAAAGATGGTGTCGAAGGCCAAGCTTGATTTTCCTGAACCTGATAGGCCGGTGAACACAATCAGTGCATCCCGGGGAAGTTCAAGGGAGACATTCTTCAGGTTGTGTTCGCGCGCACCGCGAATAATCAGTTGATCGGGCACGGATTACTCCACCGCCTTGGCATTCAACTGACGTGTGCGGAGCAACGAGGCCAGAGTTGTAGTCACAAGTGTCAGGCCAATCACGAGTAACGACACCTGCAGTGGAATTTCGAATTCCCAATTCAAACTAGGCGTTTCAGCCATTGCGTGGAGAACCAGCTTGACGCCGATAAAGCCCAGAATGAAAGCCAATCCGAAACTGAGGTAGATCAGACGATCAACCAGCCCGCTAATAACGAAGAACAGTTGGCGCAGCCCAAGAAGGGCAAAAGCGTTCGCTGTCATGACGATGAAAGGTTCTTCGGTTAAGCCATAAATCGCAGGGATTGAGTCGAGGGCGAACAGTAAATCCGTGGTGCCGATGGCCAAAATCACGACCAACACGGGCGTGGCAAAGCGCTTGCCATCAATTCGGGTAAAGAACTTGCCCTCGTCGTAGTTCTCGGTGGTCGAAATTACACGCTCAACCAACTTAAACAGCGGGTTATTGCTCGGCTCCGGATGGTCATTGCGATGGCGAATCACCTGGACCGCGGTGAAGAGCAAGAAAGCACCGAAGAGGTAAAGCGACCAGCTAAAGGCATTGATTACCGCCGCACCCAGAGCGATGAGGACACCGCGAAGAACCAAGGCGATGACGATGCCCAGCATCAAAATGCGGTGCTGGTATTCCTTCGGAACAGCAAATGACGTTAAGAGGACCAAGAATACAAAGAGGTTATCGACGGACAAGCTCAGTTCCGTGA
>JBAXSF010000199.1:0-1507 GCA_037130835.1 Actinomycetes bacterium | reverse complement strand
AGGTCAAAGGTGGTTGCTAAAACATCTTCCGCCGTTTGGTGCATGCCAGCGAATATTTCCTGATATGCACGAGCAACGCGTGCGGGTGTGTCTACCAACCCATCGCGGTCTGGATCCTCACCCACGGCGAGCAGCAACTCGCGAACTGCCTTCTCGGCACGCTCTTGATCAAAGGCCGGAACATCGCGAAAATCACTGACCAAGTCGGTCACTGGATCAATGGAAGCAGCCTGCTCCACGAGACGATCACTCATGACGACTAGTCCGAGGGCTTGTCGTGAGACGTGACATCGTTGTGCGCCACCTGAACCGATCCCGAGCCATTCACCTTCGCGGGAACCGAGATCGGTCCGGCTGCCGGAATGCGCTCAGTGGAGCCAGTCCATTTCGGTCGTTCCGATCGCTTCCGAATATCGGTAAAGATTTCAGCGACCTGCTCCTTGTCCAAGGTTTCCTTTTCCAACAGCTCAAGGACCAGGCGATCAAGGACGTCGCGGTTATCAACCAGGATTTCGTAGGCTTCAGTATGGGCTTGATTGATCAGGTGCCTGACCTCTTCGTCAATAACACCAGCCACAGCCTCTGAATAGTCCCGTTGGTGTCCCACGTCGCGGCCCAAGAAGACCTCGCCAGATTCCTGGCCGAACTTGATGGCACCCAGACGCTCAGTCATTCCGTATTGCGTCACCATCGCCCGAGCAACACCGGTGGCCTTCTCAATGTCATTGGAAGCGCCAGTAGTGGGGTCGTGGAAAACCAATTCCTCGGCGGCACGGCCACCGAGCATGTACGCCAACTGATCCAACATTTCGTTGCGCGTTGTCGAATACTTTTCTTGATCCGGCAACACCATCGTGTAACCCAAGGCACGACCGCGAGGCAAGATCGTCACCTTGTGCACTGGGTCCGTGTTCTGCAACGCCGCGGCGACCAGAGCGTGACCACCTTCGTGATACGCAGTGATCGACTTCTCGTGATCACTCATGACGCGCGAATGCTTTTGCGGACCGGCAATGACTCGGTCAATGGCCTCGTCCATGGATTCTTTGTTCACCATCGTCAGGTGATGGCGTGCGGTCAACAAAGCCGCCTCATTCAAGACGTTAGCTAGGTCCGCACCCGTAAACCCTGGGGTTCGGCGAGCCACACCCAAGAGGTCAACCTCTGGCTCAATGGGCTTGCCCTTGGCGTGCACCGTCAAGATAGCGGCACGTCCCTGCAGGTCCGGGCGATCAACGGCAATCTGTCGGTCAAAGCGGCCTGGACGTAGCAACGCTGGGTCCAAGATGTCAGGTCGGTTGGTGGCGGCGATCAAAATGACCGTGCCCTTGTCATCAAATCCGTCCATCTCAACGAGCATTTGGTTCAGGGTCTGCTCGCGCTCATCGTGGCCGCCGCCGAGTCCTGCGCCACGGTGTCGACCGACCGCATCAATTTCATCAATGAAAATGATGGCAGGAGCGTTTTCCTTCGCCTGTTCGAACAGGTCGCGCACTCGTGATGCTCC
>JBAXSF010000198.1:0-1526 GCA_037130835.1 Actinomycetes bacterium | reverse complement strand
TCTCCCTCGAAGAAGCCCTTGAGTTTTGTCGTGAAGACGAGTGCGTTGAAGTTTCACCGGCAACGGTTCGCATCCGCAAGGTGATCCTGGATGCCAACGAGCGTGGTCGCACCCGCGGTAAGGCCAAAAAGCCCCAATAGGGCTTAAGCCAAGGACTTTTTCAGGAAGTCCAACTGAAGAAGCAGCAGGTTTTCGGCTACCTCTTCTTGGGGGGTCATGTGTGTGACGCCGGTGAGGTATTCGACCTGGTGTTCTTTGCCCGCTGCGGTGAGTGCTGCTGATAGTTGCGCAGTATTCGACACGAAGACGTTGTCATCGTCCACGCCGTGAATGAGTAACAGTGGTCGGGACAGTTGAGGTGCGCGAGGCAACAAGGAGTTTGCGTCGTAGACATCAGGTTGAGTGCGCGGGTCGCCGAGGTAGCGCTCGGTGTAGTGGGTGTCATAGAGCCGCCATTCGGTTACCGGTGCACCAGCAACTGCTGCATGAAAAACATCGGGGCGGCCGAGCACTGCAAGAGCGGCCAAGTAACCACCAAATGACCAACCGCGGATACCAACTCGGCTTCGATCAAGTGTGCCGGGGAATTTCGCGGTCACGAGTTCAAGTGCGCTGACCTGATCGTCAAGCACTCCACTTGCGAGGTCGTTTTTGACTGACTTCTCCCACGATGGGCTGCCAGGCATTCCGCGACCATCGGCCACAATGACTACAAAACCTTGGTCGGCCCACCATTGCGCTGTCAGGAAGGCGGAACCTGCGTTGACCACGCGCTGACCGTGCGGGCCGCCATAAGGATCAAGAAGGACTGGCATGGCCTGACTGGGCAATTGCCCCTGCGGGAACAGCACGGCGATGCGCAAGTGAGGTTCATCGCTATCGACCCGATAAACCACGGGAGTGACGCTCGGTACTTCAGCAAATGACTCGACCGTGTGAATTCCGTGAGCGCTGGTCACGACAACATCACTTGCCGTGGCGTCGAGACTGTTGCGAGCGATCACCGAAGTCCCACCGCGCGAGGTTCCCGAGTTCCACCCGCCGCCGGTGAGTTGCACCAGACCATCGGCTGCATTCCATGACCACAGATCACACACCCACGAGTCGCGACTCGGGCAGGCCGTAAAGAACACCGTGTGGGAATCAACACCGGTGATGGCGCGAACATCCCAGCCGATCGGCGATACCGGTTCGTCGTTGATGCACAGTCGTCGTTGATCGCCTTCGTGGTCGTCGCGAACACTGACAAGCTGACCTGATTCGGTGCGCACTGGCGATCCGCTGATCAATTCCACCCACGCTGGATCGGTTTGTTCACTGAGAGTGCTCGTGGTTCCGTCAGGATCAATGGAAAGCACACGGTAAGTGCGTTGGTCGCGCGATTGCACGACGAGGAGCTCGCCGTGGGAGTCCGTGATGACATCAACGAGGTATTCGTAAATCCTGTGGTCCCATTCGATCTCCACCTGTGAGCCATCAAGGCCAAATCGGTGCAAGGTCACGGCCGCATTGGTCGTGCCGGCCGC
>JBAXSF010000197.1:0-1537 GCA_037130835.1 Actinomycetes bacterium | reverse complement strand
CTGGCTTGGTCACTGGCTTGGCTGGCACCACTGGCTTGGTAACAGACTTCACGGGTTTCGGCGCAGGCTTCGGTCCAGCTTTCGCGGCCGTGGGCACTCCCAAAATCTTGCCGTCACTCAGACGCAAGAAAACCGGAGAAGCACTCGGGACCATGCCCAGCCCGCGAGCCCGTTGAGTCAGCGCAATGGGTGATTCCTGTTCCGCAACCTTTTGGATCAGGGCTTGCTCTTCTTGATTGAGCTTCTTCACATCACCGCGAAGGTCATGAATGACGAATGAGTTTTGCGAATTGACTGTGTTTAACAACAAGGATCCCAACAAGCCAACGGTCAATAACCCCGAAAGCAACAACACATACGGCTTACGAGGTGCTTGGCTACGCGGCGCCTGCAAGACGCGCAGGGGCAAACTGAGTTCAGTAGGGCGCTCGTCCACCAAGGGTTGGCGCTGCTGAGGAACGGCGGCTACGCGCGCGGTAGCACTCACGCGGCCACTCGAATCCGCTGAGCAGCACGCAGTCGCGCTGGCGCCGAGCGAGGATTACGCGCAAGCTCCTCATCGCTGGCGGTTTCGACCTTACGAGTCAAGATTTCCAACTCGGGACCATGACCTGGAAGTTCCACAGGCAAGCCCCGCGGTGACGTGCTTTTAGCCCGCTCTGCCATGGAGATCTTGACGATCTGGTCTTCGAGGGATTGGTAGGACATCACCACGATGCGGCCATTGAGCGCCAAGGAATCGATTGCGGCCGGAATGGCTGCTTCCAAAGCATCGAGTTCGCCATTGACTTCAATACGCAGAGCCTGGAACGAACGCTTGGCCGGATGTCCACCGGTACGGCGAGCAGCAGCTGGAATGGATTCGCGCACCACCTCTGCCAGTCGCGCGGTGGAGTTGAAGGGTTCACGTTCACGCTCCCCCACGATGCGATCCGCAATGCGCTTGGCGAATCGTTCGTCACCATACGAACGCAGGATGTGTGCTAAATCGCGCGCGGAATAGGTATTAACAACCTCCGCCGCCGTTAAGGATTGCGTGTTGTCCATTCGCATGTCCAGTCGAGCATCTTGCGAATAGGCGAAACCGCGCTCGGCATCATCGAGTTGCATCGAGGAAACGCCCAGGTCAAACAAGATGCCATTGACGTGTGCAATTCCTAGCTCCGAAAGCACCTGAGGAAGTTGGTCGTAGATCGCATGCACCAAAGTCGTGCGCTGAGCAAACGGCGCCAAGCGCTTGCGGGACAGTTCCACAGCCACTGGATCGCGATCGAGTCCGACCAGGCGCACCTGCGGGAAGCGCTCAAGGATCGCTTCGCTGTGTCCGCCCAAACCCAAGGTGGCGTCAACAGCGACTGCGTCATCGGCCTCAAGGGCTGGGGCCAGAAGTGCCAAGCAACGCTCAAGGAGCACTGGCTCGTGCGTGAATTCACGCACTTGACCCTCACCCATGGCGTTCCCCTAGCTATTCGACCCGAACTCAACTGCCGCAGTGCAACTGAGGTGTAGCTGGTGGTGCTGTCGTGCTCTCCTGTAT
>JBAXSF010000196.1:0-1539 GCA_037130835.1 Actinomycetes bacterium | reverse complement strand
TTAGCTCTACTGTGTTATTTGGGGTGGCAATTCGTCAGGCATCAGCTGTGGACGCTTTTTTCGGGTTAGTCTTCTTCGTCGCACTTGGTCCTTGAGGCGTTGTTGGATGCGGGCTTCGAGCATTTTTCTGACCTCTTCTTCATTGGCTTGGCCGTAGGCTCGATTCGGTAGATAGCGTTCAAGGATGAAGGTGATGTCCCCGCTGGTGATGCCAATGGGGCCTTCTTCGCTGGCTGGTTGCGGGCTATGCATGCGTTCTTGCATCAAGAAGAGTAGCGCCATCATCACCAGCGCCATGTGGTGGTGCCAGGCTACCCAGCCGCGGGTCTGGTAATCCGCCATTCCGACTTCGCTTTTGCCATCGCGAAAATTACGCTCGATGACGTTGCGCCCCACTCCATCGCCCACGAGCAGGCGCTCATCTGTGTCCGCACTCGCATTGCTCAGCGCGTAGTGACGACGGGGCGTTTTGCTCTTCGTTCCGTTGTTGCACCGTTCGTCGGGATTTTCCCAGACTAGCAACCACCAGACTTTCACGATGTCGCCTTCGATCACATGAATGCGCTCACTGAGGTAGCTGACTTCGACCCACCCTTGGTCGCTGTCGCGCACTTTGAGTCGTTTCCAAGCGGTGTCTGGCTGGGCGCTGGCCCAGTCGTCCACGCGTTGGCTAGGGCGGCTGGACTTTGGGTGCTGGAGCGGCTTGCCTGGGCGGGCGCTTTGATAGTGCGGCCAGGGGTTTTGCGTCCAGATATGTTGGTCGCAGTGAACTTCGGCCACGAAGTCTTCGCCATCGCGATCTAATTCGTGCAGGAAGCCATGGTGGCTGCCATAGCCGCTATCCATGCCGATGATTTCGAAGCGAATTCCCAGCTCGCGTTGGTGCCTGATGCTTTCCAAGGCGAGTTGAGTTTTACTGCGGAAATGACGCTCGCCTTCAGGGATGTGGGCTTGGGCACAACGTGTTGGATCTGCACACCAGACCTCGGGGAGATAGAGGCGGATGTCGATGAGGGTGGACGTCTGGCCGCTTGCAAGGCTGGTGCAAACAGCCACTTGACCATTTTCGACCTTGCCGAGACGGCCTAAATATTGTCGTGCGACACCGACTGATTTGTTGCCCTTTTTTTGAAAGCCGGAGTCATCGATATCCAGTCGTGGCCGAGGGCTTGAGCCGAGAAGTTGATCAGCCCTGCGAGCGACCTCATCCATGACTGGGCGGGCATCCCACGGGGAATCGCTGATGGCCTGCTGCACGTTTTGGTAGATGAAATCAGGGACGGATTCATTCATCCGTTCGATATTTTTGGCGCCGCGCTTCCCCTGCATCAGACCGAAGAGGTAGGCGCGAATCTCAGCAATGTTGTGATCGCTGCGAGTGCGGAAAAAATGAGAGAAAGTTTTGATGAAAGAAACAAGCCTAGACACGGCTCCGACGATGTGTTGTGAGGCATCGGAGGGTGTTGGTTGGTGGTTAAAATCAGGATCGTTATGGGGCTGCGGAGCGGTTCATGGTGGGATGTTAATACACGCGGTCTG
>JBAXSF010000195.1:0-1566 GCA_037130835.1 Actinomycetes bacterium | reverse complement strand
CCAAGTTTTTCTACGGCCAGGAGTTGTTCCATCAAGGCCGCTGGGTTGACCTTGTCGATCTTGGTCACCACAGCAATTTTGGGAATCCTGGTCGCCATGGCCACATCGGTGAGGATGTACCGATCGCCGGGCCCGGGTCGTTCATCAGCGGGAACGCAAAAGGCGATGACGTCGACTTCGGCCCAGGTTTCGCGCACGACTTCATTGAGGCGCTGGCCCAGGAGCGTGCGAGGCTTGTGCACACCGGGGGTGTCGACCAACACCAGTTGCGCATCTGGGCGATGGACGACACCGCGGACGGCATGGCGAGTGGTTTGGGGACGATCAGAGGTAATCGCGACCTTTTGTCCAACAAGTGCATTGGTCAAAGTTGACTTGCCCGTGTTGGGACGTCCAACAAAGCAGGCAAAACCACTGCGGTGTGTCACAAAGAAATCGTTTCGACGACGGCGCCACTGGCATCACAACGATGCATCAACGCGCCCGAGACCGCGAGTTCGCGACCGGCTTCAACATCTGCGGCGGACAACTCGCCAGCATCCGTGACCACGACAACACCTTCGAGCTTGCTGGCTCCACTGGAAACGGCCACAGCAATGGCTGCTAACCCTGCGCTCAACGACAGTGCTGATAACGAAACTGTCGTGGCGATGTAGGTGCGGCCTGTCTCATCGCGAACCGCTGCGCCTTCGGCCGCATTGTTGCGAGAGCGCGCACTACGCGCCAGCGTGATGAGCTTGTTGTCTTCTTCACTCACATCGCTCATGCCTGGTCCTTGGTCGTTATCGCTGATTCATCCACCGAGACTACGCGAGCACCGATCGCATCATCCGGGATGACTACGACAGAGGTGATGCGATTGCGTCGCCCCCCGACCGACTCGGCCACCAACTCATAGCCATCAACAGTGATGAATGACCCCGAAATAGGGACTTTGCCCAGGCGTTCGGCCAATAAGCCGCCCACGGTGTCTACATCGTCATCAAAGGTTTGCTTGAGCAAGTGCCCCAGGTCATCCAACGGCAGGCGGGCCGAGACACGAATCGACCCATCCGCACGGTGTTCGATATCGGGTTGCTCTTCGTCGTACTCATCGGCAATTTCCCCGACGATTTCCTCCAAGATGTCTTCAATGGTGACTAGCCCAGCCGTGCCACCGTATTCGTCGATGACCACTGCAAGGTGAACGCGGGCAACCTGCATCTCGCGCAGCAAATCGTCAACCGGCTTGCTGTCGGGGACATAGGTGACGGGTCGCATGACCGACTCCACACGTTCAATGGACTCCGCATCGCGATTATCAAAGGATCGGCGCGTGACATCTTTGAGGTACACCACGCCGACCACATCGTCGAGCGAATCGCCAATGACGGGGATCCGAGAAAAGCCTGAGCGCAATCCCAGCGACAAGGACTGTCGCAAGGTTTTGTTGCGTTCGATGAAAATCATTTCGGTTCGCGGAACCATAACTTCGCGCACCACGGTGTCACCCAATTCAAAGACCGAGTGAATCATCTGGCGCTCGCCGTCTTCGATGACCTGATTGGCTTCGGCGATATCGACGAG
>JBAXSF010000194.1:0-1568 GCA_037130835.1 Actinomycetes bacterium | reverse complement strand
TGGACGCGTTCTGCACGACTTCTTCGGACAATGGCAGGACCGCAGCGGTCTTTTCACCGTAGGCCTCAAGCATTTGGGCTTCTAGGTCTGCTGCAGTGATTCCCGAAGGCACCTTATTGACGATGAGGAACAGATTGGGTACACCCAACTTGTTAGCAACGTCAACGGTAACTGCAGTGCCTTGGAAGTCCTGGCGGTCTGGGCGCAAGATCAACAACAAAATGTCGCTGATGGTGATCGACAGCAAGGTCTCTTCGTTCAAACCTGGGTGCGTGTCAATGAGCAAGTAGTCCAAGTTCAATCCCTTGGCCAACTCGCGGAAACCGTCATTGAGAGTGCCTACGTCATAGCCTTCGCGAAGAACACGAGCGATGTCACCGGTCTTCATGCTTGATGGCACCAGGTACAGCGCACCGCCTTCTTCCACCGTCGTTGTCGCGGCAATGCGATCGGTGATCTCGTGGGCGGCATCCTGAATCGGGATGGTTCCCCACAGGTAATCGTTCAAGGTGTTGGTCAGGTCGTCTTCAAAACCGAACAGGACGTGAATGCCCGGGCTTTGGATGTCAGTGTCAACAACGGCAACGCGCGCGCCCGATGCAGCCAATTGACCAGCCAGGTTCGAGGTGGTGTTGCTCTTGCCTGTTCCGCCACGGAACGAGTGAACCGAAACAACGGTGGTCATTGAACTCTCCTGACGTTGGACGCTGTGCATTGGACGCTGTGCTCAAGATACTTGGTGCGCGAGGGGGGAGTTGAACCCCCACACCCTTTCGGGCACTGGAACCTGAATCCAGCGCGTCTGCCTATTCCGCCACTCGCGCGAGCGCCCGACAGGCTAACACGCAGGAGAATCAGGGTTTCGCAGTACGATCAAACCCTCAGGCACACGCAGGGGATCGGCACTAGTTCGGGAGGGTTTGTGGGCGTCCTCCAACGCTTTGAAGGCCGGCTCGACCAGCTCGTCAATGGTGCCTTCGCTCGAGCCTTTCGCTCCGAAGTCCAACCCGTTGAAGTGGCTGCTGCCCTGCAGCGAGAACTCGATGACCAAGCTGCTGTCGTTAGCCGGGAGTCCACGATGGCCCCCAACGTATTTACCGTCGAACTCGGTGCCAACGACCACGAACGACTGGCCCCCTACGCCCAGGCCCTCAATGCCGAATTCGCGGCCATGGTCACCGAACATGCACAGGCTCAGGGATACACCTTGATCGGTCCTGTTGACGTCACCATGGTTCGCGTGGATGACCTGGGCACCGGCCTCTTTCGTGTCTCCAGCGCCTCCCAGGCCGGGGTGGTGGCCCAGCCACAGGTTCGCCAACCCCTCGCTACCCAGCCAGCCGCATCACCACAACCGGCAGCCCCACCGGTACCAGAACCCGCACTCACCACCAATGCGCGTCTTGTCATCAATGACACCGGGTTTCCCTTGACTGCACCTGTGGTGACCATTGGACGCGGATCCGACGCCGGTATTCGCATTGATGATCCGGGGATCTCCCGCCACCATGCGGAGATCCGCCACAGCGAATCAGGTTTTTCCATTATTGACCTCGCTTCAACCAACG
>JBAXSF010000193.1:0-1581 GCA_037130835.1 Actinomycetes bacterium | reverse complement strand
CCAGGAACGGACGAAGAATGGCACGAGTACTGGCTCAAGGCCCGCTGGGACTGGTACGTGGACCTGGGGATTAACCCAGAAAACCTCCGGTACTTCGAACACCCCCAAGAAAAGCTCTCGCATTACTCCAAGCGCACGGTGGACATTGAGTACCGCTTCCAATTCGGTGGATCCGAATGGGCCGAGCTTGAAGGAATTGCCAACCGCACGGACTTTGACCTCAAGACCCATAGTGAGCACAGCGGCACTGACCTGTCGTACTTCGATCAAGACAAGAACGAGCGTTACTTCCCGTACGTGATCGAACCGGCTGCCGGGCTTACGCGCGCGATGTTCGCGTTCATGCTTGATGCTTACGACGAGGACGAAGCCCCGAACTCCAAGGGTGGTGTCGACAAGCGCGTGGTGATGCGATTCGACAAGCGCATTGCTCCGATCAAGGCCGCGGTTTTGCCGCTGTCGCGTAATGCTGACCTGTCACCGAAGGCGCGCGACCTTGCTGCGGAATTGCGCAGGAACTTCTCGATTGACTTTGATGACTCCGGAGCCATTGGGCGCCGGTACCGTCGTCAAGATGAAATCGGTACGCCGTTTTGCATCACGGTCGACTTTGACACGTTGGAAGACAATGCCGTCACCGTTCGCGAGCGTGACAGCATGAGTCAAGAACGGGTGGGGATCGATAATTTGGGTCGCTGGTTAGGCGAACAGTTCCGCGGCTAGTTAGACCTTGATCAAATCGTCGTCGGGGTCGCTGCTGGCAAGTGCCGGCTCAGGAGTGGGCTCTGCGTTTGGCTCTTGATCGATGGACTCCTCGATCTTGGGCGCGTCTTCAGGCTTGCGACCATTGAGCGAGACATTGGGCAGCAAGAACGAGGCGCCCAGTCCGATGGTGATGAACCCGGCCGCCACAAACGCTGCCGCCCGCACTGCGGTTGCGAATCCCTGCGCTGCACCGGCCACAAGGACATCGCCATTGGGCCGAGAGCTCAAGGTGGTGAACGAGATACCCGCGGAAGCCCGCAGACCAGCAGTTACCTGTTCTGCAACGGCCGGTGTGACACCACGATCAGTCAGCGCCGCGGTGGTGCTGCCAAAGCCGGCCAGCAATGTGGCACCCAGGACTGCAGTACCAATAGCCGCACCCAGCGCACGCGATGTTGATTGCGCACCCGAAGCTTGACCACTCTTTGCGGGGGGAACTTGTGACAGGGAAATTCCGGCGAGTTGTGAAGTAGCAAAACCAACACCAGCACCGTAGACAACAAGCGGTCCAACCAGAGACCATCCACTTCCGTTAGGAGTGAGCTCCCAACCCAGCCACAAGATGCCAACGACTTCTAAGACCATGCCAATGCGAAGCGCAACGGCCGGCCCAAGCCCACGGCTCACGCGAACTGCTGCAGCAGTACCAACGAAGGCGCCAAAGGCCAGCGTCGCCAACACTGCGCCAGCTTGTAATGCGGTGTAGCCATAAACCGATTGCAAGAACAAGCTGAGCGCGAAGAGCACGCCAAATTCACCTAAGCTCACCAGCAGGCCGACCAAGGTTCCGTAACGGAACGAGCGCACCGAATACAG
>JBAXSF010000192.1:0-1629 GCA_037130835.1 Actinomycetes bacterium | reverse complement strand
ACAACTTGGTGCAGCACCCGAATCGGTGCGCCATCGCTGGCCCACCTAAAGGGTTCGAGTTCTTCATCCCAGGGCTGCCCAAGCAGTCGTTCAATTTCTTCGGCAACATCGCGGTCTTCTGCCACCGCGCGCGCAACCGCAGCACGCAAGCGATCTTCACCTACAAGGATGTCGCCATTAACACCGGTGGTGGCACGAAACAGGCCAAGAGCGGGGGTACTCGCAAAGCGTTCGCCTTCATAACCAGGCGATGGGTCTTCGACGGCTTCAAACAAGATGCGCGGCCATCCGCGAAAAGCTGACGCGAGGCGCGCACCCGTTCCGGCGTCACCTTCCCACGTAAATTCACAACGCATCGAACCAGGCGATGCAGGTTGTGGAATCCACTCAAGGTCAACGCGCATTCCGAGCACGCCAGCAATCCCCCACTCGACATGGGGAACGAGTGCTGATTGCGCAGCATGAATAAACACGACGCCGTGTGCCATTAGAGCCTCCTGCAGGTGTCAGATGCGTCTTCCCCAACGACCTGACCTGCGGTGGCAGTGCCTTCATCATGCCTCATGAGGTACAACCCTGACGAGTCCTGCGCCTAGAGCCACGCCCGACACGCCGTGAATAGGGCCCACAAAGACCTGCCAAGACCGTGACAAAAGGTCACACCTGCCCAAAAATGCAGACAAGACCCCCTCTATCCTGTAATCCTTCACCCCCCGAGTCTAATTCTGGAGATCACGATGTCTGTTCCCTCTGCCGAAGAGCTGACTGCGCTTGCGCAGCGGATCGGCATGAGCCGGGGCGACCTCGAGGCCTTCGTTGAGGCCTGGAACCGCGCCGGAAAGCGCGAGCCACTGACCGAGTTCCTCGGCATCACCGACGTGCCTGGCGATGACAGCGCCGATTCTTCCCACACTGCCTAATTCGCTTCTCCTGGTTTCCACCTGGCTTGACCTGCGTGGGTGGAGCAATCGCTAACCCGCAAGCGCGAGTGCGCAATTAATTGAGGTCAACCCAGGATGAGCAAAGCTCCGAGGGGCGCACTACTTCAGGACTTGCGCGTAATTTGCGTACAGAGCGCGGCCAGCATCCATGGTTTAGCAATGGTGCTGACACTTTTTACTTTCGCCCTTGCCTGATCTGGCTCGAAGATAGGGCGGATTCAGGCACGAAACCGCGTTTGGCAGGGTAGGCCCATGACTATTCGATCTGCTCGTGCCATCAAGTCCATTTCCGCCCTCATCGGCGCCATCGTGCTCACCGCCGTGCTGTCCGCTTGTGGTGGCAGTAGTTACGACACTTCAGCCAAGCCCACGGCCGATAACGCCGAGGCGTTGACACAAGTCACGCGCTTCTTTGACGACGTGGTGAAGAAGGACCAAACAGATTTGCAAAGGTTCTTGGCACCCAACTTCGTACAACAACGAACCACTGGCATTGGCATTAACAAAGAGGACTACATCAAGGGTTTGCCTGATCTGTATAGCTATAAGCTGGTCGACGTGGCGGGATCACGGTATGGCGACTCCTTGACGGCCACCTACCAAGCCAGTACTAACTTGATCGTCGATGGCAAGAAGTACCCCAAGGCTCCGGTTCCGTTCTTGTCCACGTTCGTTCGCGTCAATGGCG
>JBAXSF010000191.1:0-1633 GCA_037130835.1 Actinomycetes bacterium | reverse complement strand
GTTCGCGCACGATCCGGTACATCGCGGGCTGATCATTTTCCGTTACCGCATAAGCCCGCATTGACTTCAGGGCGAGCTTGTCGCTATTGAAGTAGGCGTAGCCATTCGTTCCCAGCGCGATGAACAACCCGATGAACAACCCCGTGGTACCGCCAAGCACCGATCCAATCACCAGAAGGAGTCCACTGAGGGCAACCAGCAAGATCGCTGTTTTCAATCGGTTGTAGTGCATGTCAGCTCACCTCGTTTCGCCCACGTAGTGCCATATCAATCATCCGACGAGTTCCACTCGGCAGCAAGTTGATCCATCTCGTGCACCAGGGAACCACTTCCCGTCGCAGCGCTGGAAGTGGGTTGACCCACCCAGGCCAACGCATCAAACGGGCACACATCAATGCATATCCCGCAATACATACACAGACCAAAATCGATAGCGAATCGGTCGAGGAGTTGCACGGTTACCGGTCGGGCCCCACCCGTTTCCTGCACGACCGGATGGGACTCGATGTGGATGCACTTGTCTGGGCATTCCTTCACACACAACATGCACGAGGTGCAATCGGGCGGGTTGAGGGCGATCGATCCACGCCGGGGCTGGCTATTCATGGACGTGCCCTGGGTTCGGCGATGAGGGAAAAGGACTTCAACAATGGGTGTTCGGGCCCATCCTGCGCCAACAGCAAGTGCTCGGCCGGCCCAGACGAAAGCTCAACACCAAACATTTCCGCTAATTCACGCTCATGCCAGGCCGCACCAGGGAAGGTGTCGATCAACGAGCCCACTACCTGACCACTGCTCACTCGAGCACGCACGGCAATGGTTCGCGCGTTCGCATCACTCAGCAGCGCAACCACCTCACACTCCCCCTCGCCCCGATCAACGCCGGTGATGAATTCAAGGCGCACGAAGTTGTGCTCGACCTTCAACGCCTTCAACGCCTCGGACCAGCGCGAAACGTCAATGTCGTACAACTCAAGGCCGACAGTGTCGCTCGCTACGACGGCGTCAAGAGAAGCGATCCATGCGGTCATCGTCATGCGCGAACGTCCAGCAACAACGTGCGCAATCCGCCGATCAACGCTTCAGGACTCGGTGGACACCCCGGTACATACACGTCGACGGGAACGAGGCGATTGACTCCGTCCACAACGGCATAGGAATCCCAGTACGGCCCACCCGTGGCAGCGCAGGCCCCAAAGGAAATCACTCGCGCTCCAGGGCCCATGCGGTGATACAAAGCCACGACATACGGCGCTAGGGCAGTGGTCACGGTGCCCGACACCACCAAGACGTTCGCACTGTCGCTGTCACTGGAGGCAAACGCATCAAGGTCAATCGAAGTCTGCGCTTGCAACTGGCTGACCAGCGTCGTCGCGGCCGCATACTCCACCCCACAGCACGCCAAGCCCGCTTCCACGGCCCACAGGTGCACTGGTTGCCCATCAACCACTACAGCAACAGGGGTTGTGTCCTGCATCACAGTGGCTCCTTTCGATGGCTTCCTCGGTCGGCGGTCCTAACTTACGCTCCGGTAAGGTCAAAGCGGTTCACATTGACACTTAAGACAAGGACGGCTCAGTGACCAAGCAGGTCGTGCCCCTCGATCGCGTCATCATCCGATTTGCCGGCGACT
>JBAXSF010000190.1:0-1652 GCA_037130835.1 Actinomycetes bacterium | reverse complement strand
CCGCGACCCTCACCTTGGCAAGGTGATGCTCTACCAACTGAGCCACGTCCGCGAAACAGCCCACAACAGGTCCGTGAGGAGCCCATTTTGTGCGTGGGTGCGATCAGAACCCTAACCCATCACGCCCTACACCCGCACAGGGGACTGCTGGTCCGTGGGAGCATCCCTGTCTAATGAGTGAGCAATTTGCGTTAGCGAGTTTTGGCGGCAAGATCGCCACGGGTCTTCGCGATGTCACCTCAGATCTATCGGCACTGGACTCACAGGGCTGGTGGGCTGTTGCGATCACCTTCGAAGGCCAGCCGCTGTGTGCTCGTTTTGATGATGTGAGGGAAGGTTCGGCTCCGGTCACCGATTGGGTGGGACCACCGCGCTCGTCGTGGACTACTTCGCTTGATCACTTCGCTTACGTCAAGGCCGTTGCGCAAGTGCGCGAGCTCATCGCTGCTGGTGAGGTCTATCAAGTCAATGTGTGTCGCATCATGTCGGCGCCGTTGCCGGATCCAACCTCGGTTGATGTTGTGGGTCTGGCGCAAGCACTGCGCGGTGGCAACCCGGCTCCTCATCAGGGCGTGATTCGTTTGCCCGACCACGGCGTGCACATCGTTACGGCCTCGCCCGAACTGTTCTTGAGTCGGTACAACAACCGTGTGGTGACACGTCCAATTAAGGGCACCGCAGCCGAGGGCGAAGAATTCCTGCCCAAGGATCACGATGAAAACGTGATGATCGTTGACCTGATGCGCAATGACTTGGGAACGATTTGTCAGACCGGCTCGGTGACGGTCGATGAATTGTGTGCGGTGGAAAACCACCCTGGGTTGGCGCATTTGGTGTCCACCGTCAGTGGGGAACTCAAGCCTGATGTGCAGTGGAAAGAAATCGTTGAATCAACCTTCCCGCCCGGTTCAGTCTCAGGAGCACCGAAGTCATCGGCCCTTCGAGCTATCCGTGCTCTGGAGCCGGTAGAGCGCAGTGCGTACTGCGGAGCCGTTGGTTGGGTGGATGCCGATAGCCAAACGGCAGAGCTCGCAGTAGGGATTCGTACGTTTTGGCTCGAAGGCGGGCGATTAAACTTTGGAACCGGTGCCGGGATTACCTGGGCCAGCGATCCTGAAGCCGAATGGGCCGAAACCGAACTCAAAGCCGCGCGCTTGCTGACCGTGGCTAGCGGGACATGGAAAGGTTCTGATTCATGACCCAACCGCAGGTGTGGCTTGACGACCACCTCGAAGCTGGCGACCAAGCACGCGTAAGTGTGTTCGATCGTGGTTTTAGTGTTGGCGATGGAGTGTTTGAAACTCTTAAAGTCACCGAAGGTGCAGCCTTTGCTTTAACGCGACACTTAGATCGTCTTGTTCGTTCCGCCCACGGCATGGGTTTGCAGGTACCTGCGGTTGGCCTCGTGCGTGACGGTGTTGAAAAACTTCTCGTAGCAAATGCGCAGGCATTCCCAGAACTTTCTCGACTACGAATTCAGTTGACCGCAGGTTCTGGTTCGGCTGGTTCGGAGCGCTCGGGCGGTGAACCCACCTTGGTGATCACCCAAACAGCAGCGACGGTGTGGCCGCAGACCTCGGCGGTGATCACGGTCCCCTGGACGCGCAATGAGAACTCTCCGATCGCCGGCTTTAAGACCACTTCGTATGCGG
>JBAXSF010000019.1:0-13853 GCA_037130835.1 Actinomycetes bacterium | reverse complement strand
GCATCGGTGTTGAGAACCTCAACGGTTTTCCCACCAAACATCGTCAAGACATCCGATGGCCGTTGAGCAGTGCCCGAGGGCATGTTCTCCACCATGGCCAAGTACGCGGTGACGTTGACCTTGGCTTTGATATCGGCCAGGCTCAAGATTGCGCCTAAGACCGCGGCGGCACCGGCCATATCGGACTTCATCGTTTCCATTGCGGTGGGTGGCTTGAGGGACAAGCCGCCCGAATCGAACGTCACGCCCTTGCCAACAAAAGCGACGGTGTTTTTGGCTTGTGGATGGGTGTAGGTGAGTTTGACCAATCTCGGCGGATTGATGGACCCTTGGCCCACGCCGATGATGCCGCCAAAACCACGCTTTTTGAGTTGGACTTCATCAAGGACCTGCACGGTGATCCCGCGCTTTTTGGCTTCGGCTGCTGCGGTTTTGGCAAAAACAACAGGGGACAGGTGAGACGGCGGAGTGTTGACGAGGTCTTTGACCAAGTCGACGCGTTGCGCGATGGCGACGGCGGATTTGGTCTGAGATACAACGTCGCGATCCTTGGCAGCCGCGGTGATGACGGTGATGGTCTTGATCGTCACGGTTGGTTGTTCGGAGCGAAATGCAGTGAAGCGGTAAGCGCCTAAAAGTGCGCCTTGTGCCAGCGCTGCCACTGATTCGGCGTCGTCACTGGGGCTGATGATGGCCACTGTGGTGGCCTTGCTGATCGAACGCACGGCAGCGCCGGCAGCTAAGCGCAAAGCTTCGCGTTGTTGTCCAGCAGTTTGTGACGCGGTAACTGGCCCCAGTCCTACAGCGATGATGGAGGTGGCGGCTAGACCGGCAATCCCAGGAATAGTGGCGACGGACTGCAGATCGGCCTTCGCATGAACGCTGGCCAAAGAGCTGTCGAGTTGGCTGGCGACGGACTTAAGCGTGGTGGGTAATCCAACAACGACAACTGACTTGCCCTTAGGACGCAAACCCACGATGAGGACGTCGGTCTTGGCTTTCACGGCGGTGAGATCGCGAACGAGCAGACTGGTCACAGGGTGAATCCGTTTCAGGCAGTGTCGGTGAGTTGGGCATTCCTAGCCTAGTAGCGTCAGGGACATGTCGAATGCTGAACAGGGCGAAGCTCTGAAGTCTCCGCTGCACTCAAGCCACGAGGAATTGGGCGCCAAATGGTCCGATTTCGGTGGTTGGCTGATGCCCTTGGAGTACGCCGGCGGGGGAGTCACCGCCGAACACGAAGCAGTTCGCAACAACGTCGGCATCTTTGATGTCTCACACCTGGGCACCGCGCAGGTTGTGGGACCGGGAGCGGTTGCAGCCCTTGATGCTGTGTTGACCAATAGCTTGGATCGCATCGGACCTGGTCAAGCCCAGTACACCTTGTTGTGCAATGACCAAGGTGGGGTGATCGATGACATCATCGCGTATCGGGTTAGTGATGATGAATTAATCCTGATGCCGAATGCGGCCAACTGCACCACCGTTCTGGAAACCTTGAGCGCAGCAATACCAGCCGACGTGGAAATTCATAACCTCCATACACAAACCGCCATCATCGCGGTGCAGGGTCCACGTTCAGCACACGTGTTAGCGGCACTCGGTTTGGCCACAGACCTGGAGTACATGAGTTTTGTCAGTGACACTTTTGATGGTGTCGATATCACGGTGTGCCGCACGGGCTATACCGGTGAGCGGGGATTTGAACTGGCAATTGACGCAGGTCACGCCGTTGCCTTGTGGAACGCATTGCTGGCTGTCGACGGGGTGGTGCCATGCGGTCTGGCGGCCCGAGACACCCTGCGCACGGAGATGGGTTATCCGCTGCACGGTCAGGACCTGTCGCCGACCATTACTCCCGTGGAAGCTGGTGTGAGCTGGGCGGTGGGCTGGAATAAGCCAACGTTTGCGGGTAAAGCTGCCCTCGATGTGCAACGAGCCCACGGTCCGAGCCGTCGGTTGGTCGGTCTGTTGGCTTCAGAGCGAGGAATTCCACGCCACGACATGGTCGTGCGGAATGCAAGCGGCGATGACATCGGAATCGTGACCAGTGGAACGTTTTCACCGACCTTGCATCAAGGCATCGCTTTGGCCCTGGTCAACGCAGATGTTGATGGCGATGTTGTAGTGGATGTTCGCGGGCGTTCATTGCCCTGCACGATCGTTAAGCCACCATTTGTTACGGCAAGCCCTAAGGCTTAGTCCTTCGCAGAATGAAAGTGCGCTCGCCGACCAGCTCGATCAAGGGCTGCCAAGATGGGTTTGCCGGCAACCAATACCAAGACGGCTGTGCCAACTCCGCGGGTGAGATCCCAACCAAGCGAAGTGGTCAGATGAAAGATCGCAAAGTGTTGGAGATTCTCGAGCGTGCTCGCGCCGGGGATGTACGCCAATGAGTTAGTTGACGATGTCGTCGCGCCAAAGGTCCATGGCCAAAAGGACAGGTTCATGATCAAGCCGAAGAGCATCGATGCAATAAACCCGTAGGCCGCGAGCAACCACAGCCGTCCCTTGATCGCCACGTGTGGAATCAGGCCAGCGCCCATGCCCACCCATGCGGCAGCAAACATCTGGAAGGGCAGCCAGGGACCGGCACCACCGGTTAAAAAGGCGGACGTGAGCATCGTGATCGCGCCAAGAACGAAGCCGAAACCGGCCCCGAAGGCGTATCCACCTAGGACGAGAACCACGAACAGCGGTTGAAACCCAGTGATGCCGCCACCCAGTGGCCGCAGTGCTGTTCCCACGGCAGCCAAGACACCCAGCATCGCGATGGCTTTGGCATCGAGTCCGCCATCGGAAATCTCAGCCGCGATCAAAGCGATGAGGAACGGGATGATCAACGCGAAAACCCAGGGCGCATCAGCACTGTGATCGACTCCGGCAGTCGGAGTAATCAATAGCGGCCAACAAAAGGCGACTAAGCCGATAATGCTGACAATAGTTAAAACAATCCGCGAGCGCGGCCCCACCGCAATCGCCGTGTGTGGTTGTGTCGCGCTAGTCAGCATGGTGGGCACAGTCATGGAATATCACTCAACGCGTTCATAGCGATTGCCACATCGGCAACCGTAAGTAGCGGAAGTGGCGACATAGCTTTTGCAATTTGTGGAGCAAACATCGGTGATGACGTAATGATGCGTCGGGTGGGACCATCAGCAACGACTTCACCATCAGCAACGATCACGGTGCGCGTGGAAAGTTCAGCAGCAAGTTCCACATCATGGGTTGCCAAGACAATCGTGCGTCCGCGTTGGGCCGCGTTGGCCAAGATCTCGATGAGGTGCTGTTTGGCCTGATAGTCCAGACCTCGGGTGGGCTCATCCAGGAGCAGGACCGCTGGGTCCGGGGCCAGGACAACAGCCAGGGCCAGTGCCAAGCGACTGCCTTCGGACAGGTCAGATGGGTGGCTAGAGGCCTTAATCCACGGGGCAATCGTGGTCAGCATGGCCGCCGTGGTTCCCGGGGCAAGGCCGGCATCGCGATCGGTTTGGCGACATTCCAGATCCACAGATTCGGCGTAGAGCAAATCACCGGCTTGTTGTGGCACGAGCCCGACGCGGGCAACTAAGTCCTGAGGCTTCAAAGTCGCTGGATCGACACCGAGCACTCGAACACTTCCCTTGAAGGGAGTGCGCAGTCCCACCATCGTCGAGAGCATCGTTGACTTGCCTGCACCATTGCGCCCCATCACGGCAACGACTTCGCCACCGTGGAGTTCAAGGGAGAGTCCGTGCAGAACTTCACGACGCCCATAGGCAACGCGCACATCTTTAAGGGCAAGTACGCAGTCGCCTTGTTTACTCGCTGGTTCTGGCACGGTGAACGAGCTCAGGCTTGAAGGTTGATCAGTAAAACGTTGTCTCAGTGCATCTGCGCTACGTCGTGCATCACGAACGGACAAGGCAATCTCATCCCATCCGGCTTGGCGCCCCAACTCAACCACGGGGGGAGCGATCGGGGAATGCTTCATCACTGTCGCAGGCTCACCAACAATGAGTGGAGCGCCCGATCCGGGAACCAAGATGACGCGGTCGGCGTACTGGACCACGCGCTCAAGACGGTGTTCGGCCAGCACAACGGTCATCCCTAGGTCATGGACCAAGCGCTGCAAACTGGCCAGGACTTCATCAGCTGCCGATGGATCAAGGGCTGAGGTGGGTTCGTCCAGGACCAGGATCTGTGGGTGAGAGGTCAAGGCCGCCCCGATGGCCACGCGCTGGGCTTCGCCACCGGACAGGGACCGCAGTGGGCGGCGTCGAAGCGCGGTCAGGCCGAGCAAGTCCAACGTTTCTTCGACGCGTCGGCGCATCACGTCAGTTTCAATACCCAACGACTCCATGGCATACGCGAGTTCATCTTCCACCGTGTCGGTCACAAAGCCGGCTGTTGGATCTTGGCCCACGAACCCAACGACGTCGGCAAGTTCGCGTGGTGGGTGAGTTGCGGTGTCTCGACCGTTGATGACCACTGACCCGGTGAGCGTTCCACCACTGAAGTGTGGGACTAATCCATTGAGCAAACGAAGAAGAGTGGTTTTGCCAGAACCGCTGGGTCCAACAACTAAGCACAGTTCACCTTCGGGAATGGTGAGTGTGACGTTGTTCAACACTGCGGACGCTTCGCCGCTGTAGGTAATGCTGACGTCATTGAGGTGAATCATGCTGCAGCCTCCGTTGAGATCAATTGAGGTGGAATGCGCGATGAAGTCTCGTCGGTTGGAAGAGGTGGCGTGGCAAGAGCGGTGATGGTGGCAATGGCTAACCCGATCAGCGGGAGGACCGGAAGGCCCGGCCATTGCAGCGGAGTCAGGGACGGCTCGAGGGCTGCCGCGTTGTGGGACATCTGCCACCAGATCGTTGCGGCTGCTGACCATCCGCCGACCGCCACTGACCATTCGGGCCAGAGCCAAGGGTCGGGGCGATAGCGCGAGCGTGAGGTACGTCGGCCGGTGGTGATCAATCCCGCCACACCGGCAATGAGGCCGATGACCAAGGCCGCTGGCCCGATCCACGAGCTGCCTGTTCCGGCGAGGAACAAATACATCCCCACCACCAGTGACATCAAGCCAACGACAAGAAGGCCTTGCGTGCCACGGCGTGCACGGAGGGGAACGGCGTCGATGCGCCCGTACCCTCGCGAATCCATTGCAGCGGCAAGGTCCAAAGAACGACGCAAAGACCCTTCAAGTACTGGCGTGACTAACCCGAGGAATCCGCGCGCACCCGTGGTTGTTCGTCCACGAAGACGTCGCGCTTCTCGAACGCGTGTGATGTCAGCGATGAGGGTGGGAACCAGACTCATCGCTACCACGATGGCTACACCGAGTTCATAAATTGCACCGGGTACCGATTTCAGCAAACGCAACGGACTGCTCAATGCGTTGGCCGCACCGATGCACACGATGATCGTGGCCAAACGCAATCCGTCAAACAAGGCAAGGAGCAACTGTTCACTGGTGACGCTCCCGCCAATGCGAATGCCTTCGGCCCAACTTGGCAGCGGAGCTTCGGGGAGTGCGAAAAGTTGATGATCACCTAGGGCTAGGCCAAAGAAGATCCCGAACAACACCCGAACGCCCAACACGATGGCGCCCAAGATCAGCGCCGAGGAGTATGCCCGCGCCCACGGAGCTTTTTCGGCACGCGAGGACACGACTAGACCAGTGATCGCGATGATCAGCCCAAGGATTAATGGATTGGTCGTCCGCGACGCAGCAGCTGCCAGGCCTAACGCCCACATCCACCACGCGCCGGCATGTAACAGTCGTGGATTCATCGACGACCGCGCTTAAAGGCCAAGGCACCGATTATTCCGATAACCACAACAGCAAGAACCGACGCCCACGGACTGCCCGCTAGTCCTGAATTCGCGGGGCCAGCTGCATTGCTGACTGGATCGGAAGCAGGTTGTTGCGGTGTAGTTGGTCCAGTCGTTGCTCTTGGGGAAGTTGCCTTTTCGTCTGCCGACGTGGTTGAACGCGGTTGAACTGCCGTTGTAGTGACCGCTGGCGTGGCAGCATCTGGGCCAATAACGACGTTTTCCTCTGCGGATGTGCTCTTGCCCGTGCGGGCGTCAACGGGATTGGCGATCGGGACTCCGCACTCATTACGCGGGTAGCCGCTGATTCCGCAGATAAAGCCGGTAGCCGATGCGCGGAAGGCTATTTTGGCCGCACTCATCACCTGAATGCTGGTCTGGCCATCCGCGATAACTGCACATTGGCTCGTTAACGACGGTGGGCGTTCACCGTTCGGTGCATCCGCGGTCGTTCCGTAATCAATAACCAGTCCAATACGTCGCTGGCCAGTTTCGGCCTGCACCCCCTGACAGATTTGATCAAAGGTTAGGTTTGAACGCGGTGGTCTTGTTGAGGAGTTAGCACCCTCGGAGATGGCAAAGCGCCACCCCTGCACGCTGCCATCTATTGGCCGGTAGGTACCGGCACCCTCATTGGAAAACTGCCAAGTGCCGCCCACGTTTTTCCAATACGACCAGTACCGGTATGACGATGCCGCTTGCGCTGGCACAGCAGAACCCATCAAGACAACGGTCGTTGCCACGATCAAGGCTGCGATACGAGCGGATCGCGTCATGCAGTGGCGCGCCTACGTGAGAGCGCGAGCAGGGCACAACCAGCGAGCAGCAGCAGGACGGCAATCCGCGCATTGGCCTGAATGCTCGGGCTCGGACCAGATTCCGCCAGAGTCGTCTTTTGTACGGCGGTCCTGCCGTCTTGAACGGCCTCGGGTTGGCCGCTATAGGCCTCGCCGCCAGCAGTTAACGTTGCCTCAAGACGCTCAAAGAGTGCTTGGCTATCCAAGCCACTGGACGTTGCCAAAGGTTGAAGGGCGGACTTGCCGGCTTCATTTGCCAAGATCAACTCAGCTAAGACTCCGGGCTTGTCATTCCCCCCAGCGTCAACGGTTGTCTCAGTCACTGAACCAGCCAGCGCATCAATAGCAATGGCAACAGCATCGCGGCCATGACCAGAAGCCGCAAGCGACAAGACCGCAAAGCGCGTGTTAGTCCAATCCACGGTTCCGGGTGAGTACGCCGATTCAATCGTTCCGCCACCGGCTTCAAGACGACTCACAACATGAGCAGCCGCGGCTGACACGCGATCGGCATTACTGATCGGATCCGTTGTGGGGCAGGTGAACGTTTGTTCCGCGTTATCAATGGATGAAGGAACCACAGGAACTGCGCTATTGCTGATTCCTAACAACGCTTGCACGGAGGCGAAGTCGGTACCAAACAGTTCGTCGGTTGTGAGGTAACGAAATCCACCTTGTTGTGCTGAAGCGCCGTCGCAGCCAATTTGAAACTGGTTCAAGCCGTCGCGCAGTGATGTGCCTCCATTGGCGAAGGAGTTGATTGATTGGCCAGCCGTGGTGAGAGCGGCTGCCGCCAAGGCTGAGGAGGATGCGTCGGCGTCCCCGCCCTTAAACCAGGGCAACGCACCATCGGCGAGCTGCATTGAGCGCAGGTATTCCACGCCTTGGTCAACAGCACCGGTTTCACCCACGGTGGCCAACGCTGCAATGGCTAGGGCGGTGGAGTTGGAGTCTTCGCCGGAGTACGTCACGGGATCAGCTGGATCGCAGGCCGTTGTGGTGTCGGCGCGAAAGGCTTGCCAGCCACCATCGGCGCACTGTTGATCCTTGAGCCAACCGATAGCCGATCCAGGGACGGGCTCATTCATAGCGGCATAGGCAAGGATCGCTTCACTTTGGCGATACACACCGTCGTAGGTGGGATCTTGGATGCCGAACAATCCAGCAGGTGCGGTGGTGGCTGCCTGCGCCGGCGTCAGTGCAAACAACGGCAGGACTAATCCAGCGGTAATAACCACTGCGGCGATGCGCTTCACGAGAACCCTTTACATGTTGTGTGACAGGTCCTCCGCAACCGCCGATGTAAAAAGCCCTCGGTTTGCGAATGCAAACAGAGGGCGACATCGAGCTGATCGCTCGGGCTCCGCCCCGTACCTCGACAGAAATAGAGCCAACTTCGCGACCGCCAGGTGCTCCGACTTATCTCTGCCTTTGACGGCAGGGACTTACGGTTGCGGGACAGCGTCGGAATTACACCGACTTCCCCTGGAACTCGATCGCATATTCAGTTGTTGTGGTGACACATCTGACCACACCGCAGTGACCCCGGTCAAAGCCGGGGTGACAGTGGCGTGTCCTAGGGGGTGTCGCCCAC
This sequence comes from Actinomycetes bacterium, assembly GCA_037130835.1. Classification (GTDB taxonomy): domain Bacteria; phylum Actinomycetota; class Actinomycetes; order UBA12327; family UBA12327; genus AcAMD-2. The sequence continues at coordinate 5,642 of JBAXSF010000019.1, read as the reverse complement.
CTTGCGCTGTGGTTTGGGAACTCGAAGGCGTCGGATCTGCAGCGCGCGCATCGTCGCGTAGAAAGCCAAACCTGATGCATCCGCACCAGGAGTACTTTGCAACAACGTCTTCTTGAGTTTGCCGACCATGATCGTTGTGTCAATGGCGATGACCAGAACCATGGCAAACCAGATCCACAGTGAGACCGATTGCACCGTCAAGTTGCGAATGAATCCCAATACCAAAATCAACAGCGCGCCAGGCAGAAACAGCTCGCCAGCGTTGCGGCGCGAGTCCACGAAATTGCGGGCGTAGCGACGACTGGGTCCTTGGTCGCGTGGCATCAGTGACGATTCATCACCGGCGAGCATGCGCTCGCGTTGGCGCAGGCGCGTCTCGCGATCATCCTTCGATGAGCCGCTACGTGGCGCAGCCTTACCCTTCAGCAATGCCTTGCGAGCGGCTTCGGCGTCTTTACGGCTCGGGGTAGGGCGCCCCTTGGTTGGTGCTGCCGATTCGTTCGAGGCGCTGGCGCTTGATTGAGTTTCTGGCTTGCTTCGTCCAAACATAAGGACAGGTTAGTCGCCAGGTGATCACCTAGAGTTCAGGTGGACCTCATCAACGACTGGGAGCTCACGTGGACACGCAGATTGATCTCCAGGGCGACGTAATCGTCGTTACTGGCTGTACTCGAGGATTTGGCCGCGTCGTGGTGGTGGACTTGGCCAAGGCCGGAGCCCGGGTCGTGGTTTCGTCGCCATGGCAAGACGAAAACGATGCCCTTGCCGCAGAGATCACTGCTTCCGGTGGCACCGCACTGAGTTGTTTGGGCGATGTGACGAATCGCGATCAGTTGCGCGAATTGGTGGCCACGACGATGTCCACTTTTGGTCGACTCGACGTGTGGATTAACAACGCCGCATATGAAACGCCCGGCATGTCATTGGCCCTCGACTTTGGCGATGCCGAATTTGACTCGGTGAACAGCGTCAACGTTGGTGGCACGTACAACGGAACCATGGCCGCGCTGCGCGCAATGCTCGAGCAAGGTCACGGTGTCGTCATCAATGTGACGGGTCGTGGCGACGATTTGCGCCCGACCTTGTACACCGCTCCTTATGGCGCAAGCAAGGCATGGATTCGTTCATTCACTCGTACGTTGCGTGGCGAGTACGGCAAGCGCGGCGTCAACTTCGTCAACTTCAATCCCGGCGTGATGATCACCGAACGGATGGATCGAGCTGAAGCCGCCCAGTTGGCGGAAATCAACCCTCGAACGGAAAAGCTATTTCCCGTTGTCATGCGAGTCCTGGGCGATCCACCGTCGGTGGCCTCGACGAGATTAGTGGAGTTCATTGCCTCGGGCGCGGCCAAGAAGGACGGCGAGTTCCGCTTGATCAATCTGCGCAAGGTCATCAAGGGGATCGGTGGCGAAGCCAAGTACCGCGTCCAAAACCGCAATAGCGACAAGGACTAGGGGCGCATTAGTCCGTCGCGTTTGTAGTTGGTGCTATCGCTCCTGGTAGAGCAAGCATGCGGTCCAGCGCAATGCGTGCCCAATGCGCCACGTCGCTGTGCACTTCGATTCGGTTGTTTACTTTCCCAGCGACGAGGTTCTCCAACGTCCAGACTAAGTGTGGCAAGTCAATGCGATTCATGGTCGCGCAAAAACACACAGCCTTGTCTAAGTACGTGATGGTCAGGTCGGTACGCGCATCGGCTAGGCGCTTGACCAAATTCAGTTCCGTTCCGATGGCCCATGCGCTGCCGGCCGGTGCGGCGTTGATCGTTTGGATGATGAATTCTGTGGACCCCACGAGGTCAGCTCGAGTAACTACTTCATGGATGCACTCGGGGTGCACCAGTACTTGTACGCCGGGGACGAGTTCACGTACTTGGTCCACGCTGGCAGCGGTGAAGCGACCATGAACCGAACAGTGACCCTTCCACAAAATGACTTTGGCAGCCCTGAGCTCATCTGCGGTGAGCCCACCATTGCTTTGATGTGGGTCAAAGACGACACATTCATCGAGCGAAATCCCCAGTTCGAGCACGGCTGTGTTGCGACCTAGGTGCTGATCGGGCAAGAAAAAGACTTTCTCGCCTTGGTCAAAAGCCCATTCAAGTGCGCGCTTGGCATTGGACGAGGTACACACCGTTCCACCATGGCGTCCGGTAAAGGCTTTGATCGCGGCGGTGCTGTTCATATAAGTAACAGGAATTGTTTGATCCGCGATGCCGGCGTCGGTGAGGACAGCCCAGGCTTCTTCGACTTGCGAAATAGCTGCCATGTCGGCCATGGAACAACCGGCGGCTAGGTCGGGGAGGATGACTTGTTGGTTGGCCTGCGTGAGGATGTCAGCGCTTTCGGCCATGAAGTGCACGCCACAAAACACGATGTACGGAGCATCAGGGTGCGCGGCTGCAAGTTGCGCAAGCTTGAACGAGTCGCCGGTTACGTCAGCAAACGCGATGACGTCATCGCGTTGATAGTGGTGTCCCAGAATGAACACCTGATCACCCAGAGCAGCCTTAGCGGCTCGGGCTCGCTCGATCAGGTGCGGGTCACTAGCAGGGGGCAAATCGCCTGGGCATTCCACGCCGCGCTCGCTACTGGGATCCGCGGCTTGTCCGAGGATGTGCAGTTCGATGGCGGTCATAGATCTATCGTCCCACAAGGGTGAGCCAAGGCCCTAAGCGAGAAGTTCCTTGATCGCTGTGACGATTTCAGGCGCATTGGGCTCAGTGCGTGGTCGGAATCGCTGAATTGAACCGTCAGCTCCGACGACGAACTTCTCAAAGTTCCATTGGATGTCTCCAGCAACGCCTTCGCCATCATCTACCGAGGTCAATTCGTCATAGAGCGCGTGACGGTCTGGGCCGTTGACGTCAACTTTGTCGAAGAGGGGGAACGTCACGTTGTACGTGGCGGAACAAAACTCTTGGATCTCATCGTTCGTACCTGGCTCTTGACCGCCGAACTGATTACACGGAAACGCAACAACAGCTAGTCCCTGATCTGCGTAAACCGAGTAGAGGTCTTGCAATGTCGTGTACTGCGGAGTCAGTCCACACTTGGACGCCACATTGACCACGAGGTAGGCGCGAGCATCGAGTGCTCCCAAGGTGGTGGTGGTGCCACCAATGGTGGTGACAGGGATGTCGAGCACACTCATGAAAAATTCTCCTATTACATACCGGGAATTTGCTGTTGTTTGCAAACTATGGCAGGTACGGTCACGGTGTGCGAATCGTGGTGGCACCAGACAAGTTCGCTGGAACTTTGTCAGCGGTGGAAGCAGCTGAGGCGATCAAGGCCGGCTGGAATTCCTATGCACCCCAGGACCACGTGGAGGTTTTGCCTCTGGCCGATGGCGGCCCTGGCTTCGTGGCAGTTTTGGAGCGAGCGCTCGGGGGTCAGTTGCTCGATGTGCAGACGACGGGCCCAGCAGGTCAGCCTGTGGTAGCCCAGATCCTGATTCACGACGAAACCGCCTACATCGAATCTGCGCAGGCCTGTGGCTTGCATCTGATGCCGCAGCTGGCTGCCCTCGAAGCTACGAGTGAAGGGGTGGCCGACCTGCTGGTTGCAGCGGTTAATGCCGGAGTGCGACACATCGTGGTCGGCGTTGGCGGAACAGCATGCACTGATGGTGGCGAGCCGATGCTTAAGCGATTGCAGCAGCTAACCGGAAAAGCGCTCAGCGATTTTGACATTGACGTTGTGGTGGCAACCGATGTGGATAACCCACTTCTGGGAGTGCATGGAGCGGCTGCAGTTTTTGGACCACAAAAGGGTGCAACAGATGCAGACGTTGCCGTCCTAGAGCAGCGTTTGACGCAGTGGTCACAACGCGCTGGTGGAGATGCCATGCAGGTCGGTGCTGGTGCTGGTGGTGGGTTGGGTTTTGCTCTCTTTCGACTCGGTGGTCGACGCGTGTCAGGCATTGATACCTGCTTGGATGCCATCGGATTTGACAGTGCGGTCGCCAATGCCGACCTCGTCGTGACGGGGGAGGGTTCCTTCGATTACCAATCCCTACGCGGCAAGGTGATCAGTGGCGTAGCGGCCCGGGCCAGTGCCCTCGGTCGCCCGTGCCTAGTCCTGGCTGGGCGATGTGAGGTAGGCCGGCAGGGTGCATCGTCTTATGGAATAGATGAGTGCTGGTCAGTTGTTGAATTCACTGGATCAGTCGAGCAGGCGATGAAAGAGCCGTTTGCATCGCTGGCAGGACTTGCAGCCTCGGTTGCGGCCGTGTGGACTAGACCGTGACTTATGGGTGTGACACGATGGGTACCTACACCTTCGGGGACCAAACAAGGAGTACAGCATGAGCGTTGAGACCACCACTGAAACCACCGTCACATCTGATGGCATTTTGCTGACCGATGAAGCCGTGATCAAGGTGTCTGCTCTGCTGACACAAGAAGGTCGCGACGACCTCGCCTTGCGCGTTGCAGTTCAGCCCGGTGGATGTTCTGGTCTGCGCTACCAGCTGTTCTTCGATGATCGCTCACTCGATGGCGACGTCGTCAAGGACTTCAACGGTGTCAAGGTCGTGACCGACCGTATGAGTGCCCCGTACCTTGGTGGAGCCAGCATCGGTTTTGTTGACACGATCGAGAAGCAGGGCTTCACGATTGATAACCCGAATGCCGGGGGCTCCTGCGCCTGCGGCGACTCGTTTAGCTAATTCACCAGTTACTTCGGTGTTCTGCTCGTTGGCGGAACACCTAATTGAGCATCTCCCGTTGAGCCAGGAACTGCTGTCGGCGCGATATCGGTACCCACTGGGTTCGGTACACCGATATCATCGCTACCCACTGGGTTCGGTACGCCAGTGTCAGGTGATGGAGTTGTTAAGTAGCGGTCCTGCACCGCGCTCACCGCGAATGCCCCTTTAATCGGTTCGCCTCCTGCCACTGCCGCGGTCGAGGTAGCGAAGATCCATGCTGGTGCCAGTACTGATGCACCGGAATTGGTGTCAGCCATCAGACCAAACGTTGCCCCCGTGATCGTGATGGCAGGGCGCGCTAAACAGCCCTGGCCATCAGGCCCCACCGCGCACAGCAACGGCTCGGGGCGTGGCTGCGAGTCATAGCGAGCCAGTGCATCGGCCGCGGAGACCACGCCGTACTTGTCCTTGAGTTCCCAGGCAGCGAGCGCGCCATTGGCCGAGTCGATCGTCGACTGCTTTGCTCGAATGACAACAGTGACGTTGGTTCCTGCTCCAAACGTGGGCAAATCAAGAACGGTGGGATCTCCCGTGACCGTTCGCGCCTCAGCGCTTTCGTTTTGATCAGGGAAGTACGTGCGTGCAGCGGTGGTTAATCCCAGTGCGGTAAAGAGTGGATCGGCAACAGTATTAACTTGCGCAACCGAAACGTTGACTGTGGCGGGAGCTACGGGTGTAACCGTTGGCGAGCCACCACCGGGCGTAGTCACCGGTGCTGGTTCTGCGATTGCGGTGGAAACACATCCGCCCGCGTTGTCATCCACTGGTTGCGAAAGATCGCACGATGTTCCGGTTCCGTAAAACCACGATGCGCGAGCGTCCTTAAGGACGATCAAGCGCGGAGTGTCATCAGGAGGAGTGCCGGGTGTAGCGGCCGGTGCACTCCAGCCGCCAGGTTGCTCAGTCACAGGAGAGGTGATGCCGAG
>JBAXSF010000189.1:0-1684 GCA_037130835.1 Actinomycetes bacterium | reverse complement strand
ATTGGCTACCTCGGGCTCGGAGCCATTGGGCTGCTTGGAATCGCTACCGGACGATTTACCTTGGCTCTTGACCTCCGAGTCCAGCGCAGAGCTCGGCTCGTGGCGATCTGGGCCGTTGGCACGGTTGTCATTGGCTCATTGATTTCCATGTTGTCGGGAAGTGCGGTCGTGACGCGCTACACCTCAGCGGCATTCATCCCCTTTGTCATTTTGATGGCACTCGGAATTGCTTCATTTGGTGAGCCTTGGCTTCGACTGCTCTTGGTGATTGGGCTTGGCGGCGTTGGCTTATGGAGTGCGAATCAGTATCACGGAACGGCGCGGACGGAATCCCCAAGAATTGCCAGTGCACTTGAGAATTTCGCGAAGCCAGGAGATGTGGTCGCATTTTGTCCAGATCAACTGGCTCCTTCGACCATTCGACTCTTGCCGCTCAAGACCCAGCAAAAGGTGACGACGATCGGCTACCCCCATTTTGATCGCAGTCCTTCGATCATCAACTGGATTGACTATGAAAAGGCCATTCATCGGGCCGATCCAGAGGTGTTTGCAAAGCGACTCGTGAACCTCGCTGGTCCAACGCACCACGTTTGGTTGGTCTCGCAGCCTTATGCCCCGGGTTTGCATGGAAAATGCATTGACTTGCGCAAGGAGCTCACCGCGCTTCGCCCAACCGGCAGCAAGGTCGTGGTTGCTGTGGATCTGCACCGATACTTCCAGCCGATGCAACTCATTTTGTTCCCTGGCGAAAAGTCCGACAGGCTCAATTCCGTTCGATAGCGAACTTCGCGGCGCTATCACCTGCACTATCGTGACTTCGGCGGAGATGCCGGAAATCGGCGGAGGGGTAATTCGTGACGACGAGTGCTGAAGGCTCAGACAACAATGCGTCTCTTATTGACGCGGACCACCCTGTCGTCATCGCTGGAGCAGGACCAGCTGGCCTGACGGCGGCCTATGAACTGGCCAAGCTCGGGGACAACGTTGTCGTCTTTGAGGCTGATCGAGTTGTCGGCGGTATTTCTCGCACCGTTGAACGTGATGGATGGCGTTTCGATATTGGCGGCCACCGCTTCTTTACCAAGGTTCCCCAGGTTGAAGCACTTTGGCACGAGATTCTTCCCGACGAGGATTTCCTCCTTCGTCCCCGCCAAAGTCGCATTTTTTACGACAACAAGTACTACGACTACCCGTTAAAGGCCTCAAACGCCCTTCGCAATCTTGGAATCTTGGAAGCAATTCTTTGCGTTGCCTCCTATGGACGAGCGAAGCTGTTTCCGCCAAAAGACCAGAGCAACTACGAAAACTGGTTGGTTGCACGCTTTGGCTGGCGCCTCTACCGCCGGTTCTTTGAGACCTATACCGAAAAGGTGTGGGGTGTGCCGGTGAAAGAAATGCCCGCAGACTGGGCCGCACAGAGGGTCAAAGGCTTGAGTCTCGGCAATGCCATTGTCAACGCGCTGAAGCCCAAACGGAAGCAAACGGCGATCACCTCACTGATTGAGGAGTTCCAGTATCCGAAATACGGGCCGGGAATGATGTGGGAAGTGTGCGCTGAGAAAGTCGTTGCACTTGGCGGTTCCATCGAATTTGACCAGCGTGTGACAAAAATAAGTGCTGTAGCTGGAAAATTGAGTTCGGTAACTGTCAAGAATCGCAATGGCGAAACTCGTGACGTGGCGAC
>JBAXSF010000188.1:0-1699 GCA_037130835.1 Actinomycetes bacterium | reverse complement strand
ATTTGCGTATCCGAGCGGGTGACGAGAATCGAACTCGCGTATTCAGCTTGGGAAGCTGATGTTCTGCCACTGAACTACACCCGCGGTGGAGTTCAGGATACTGCTGAGACAACGGGGTGTGGGAAAGGTCCACCCTAGGTCGACTGATTGCGGTAAACCCGAAAATCCTTGAATTTGTGGTTCACCTGGGGATGAGCTGGAGGGTTGTTGGGACTTCACTCGCCGCCGAACGATAACCTGCCTTCGTGCTGCTATCAGATCGCGACATCAAGGCCGAAATCGCTTCGGGTCGAGTAGTCCTCGAGCCCTACGACGAAGGCATGGTGCAACCGTCATCTATTGATGTGCGTATCGATCGCTACTTTCGCGTGTTTGAGAATCACCGCTACCCGCACATTGACCCTGCGGAAGAACAGCCCGATCTGACGCGTGTTGTTGAACCGCTTCCGAACGAACCTTTCATCTTGCATCCAGGTGAGTTCGCGTTGGCTTCTACCTACGAGGTGGTGACACTGCCGGATGATGTGGCCGCGCGGCTGGAAGGTAAGTCCTCGTTAGGTCGACTTGGTTTGCTTACGCACTCAACGGCCGGCTTTATTGATCCAGGATTTAGTGGTCACGTCACGCTGGAGCTGTCGAACGTGGCGACGTTGCCGATTAAGTTGTGGCCGGGAATGAAGATCGGTCAGTTGTGCTTCATTCGGTTGTCGTCACCGGCTGAGCACCCGTACGGATCGAGCCTGTATGGCTCGCGCTACCAAGGCCAGCGTGGCCCGACGCCGTCGAAGTCGCACCAGTCGTTCCACCGCACCGACATCGAGCCGTAAAAGCGTTAAACGCGTGGCTTGACCGACTCCAGCAAGAGCTGGGACACGTCAACAACCTTGACCTGATCGGCCTGTTCCTTGTCCGATTGAACCGCTGCCACACCATCGCTGATCATCACGCGACAGAACGGGCATGCGATCGCAATCGTGTCGGCCCCAGTAGCAATGGCCTCTTCGGTGCGGTTGGTGTTAACCCGCGTACCGAGGGTTTCTTCCATCCACATGCGTGCTCCACCTGCGCCGCAGCAAAATCCTCGGTCCTTGTTACGTTCCATTTCTTTGACTTCAACACCGGGCACGGCGTTAATCAAAGATCGCGGCGGCGAGTAAATCTTGTTGTGTCTGCCGAGGTAACACGGGTCGTGATACGTGATGGTTTCGTCGATGGGATTAACCGGAGTCAATCGTCCCTCGGCAACGAGTGTGTCCAGGAGTTGCGAGTGGTGGACCACTTCGTACATGCCACCCAGTTGGGGGTATTCATTTGCCAAGGTGTTGAAGCAGTGCGCACATGTGACAACAATCTTTTTGGCCTTGACTTCGTTGAGTGTTTCCACGTTTTGCATGGCCAGCATTTGGAACAGGAACTCGTTGCCCGAGCGTCGCGCTGAATCGCCTGAACAGGTTTCGCCATCTCCTAGAACGGCAAAATCCACGCCGGCAATGTTGAGCAGTTCGGCCACAGCCTGGGTGGTCTTCTTCGCGCGGTCTTCGTACGCACCAGCGCAGCCCACCCAGAACAGGTAGTCCACTTCTTCGGCGTTTTCTACGTCGGTACCAATGACTTTGACCTCAAAGTCTAGGTCCGCGGCCCAGGCCAAGCGGTCGCTGGCGTTCATCCCCCACGGGTTGCCCTTGTTTTCCAGGTTCTT
>JBAXSF010000187.1:0-1706 GCA_037130835.1 Actinomycetes bacterium | reverse complement strand
ACGCGCCCAGCAAGCAGATGTTGCACACGCCATTGAATTCATTCCCTTTACCGATGACGTCCCCAACTTGCTCACCCGAGTCGGGGTCGTCGTGAGCAGCAGCGTTCGTGAGGGCTGCCACACCGCGGTGATTGAAGGCGCGTGTTCAGGGGCAATCCCCGTTGTACGCAACTGGCCATTCTTTGAGAACTTTGACGCACCCCGTCACATCTTCCCACCAGAGTGGGTCGTAAATGACCTGCAGCAAGGTGTCACGCGCATCCTTGAAGCAACATCCAATGCGGCCTTTGCGCAACAGTCAGATCGTGTGGCGACGCAAGGTGCTGAACTCTTTGACAACAGTGTCATCAGCGCCAAATTGGGTGCCCTGTTCCGATAGGCTGTGGCGGTGCCGCACCTCATCTACCTAGCCATCGGTTTCCCCCCTGCATCCAAGAGTTGCGCCTACCGAATGAAGGCGATGGCTAATGCCTTTGCCGAAAGCGGTTGGGACGTCACCGCGGTTTCTCTCGCAGACTCATCCTGGGAAATTGACAATGGGACTGACCAGAGCCTTCTGGCTGGACTAAACCCCACTATTAAGCGTGTGCCGGTGAATCTTCGCCGCGAAGACTTCGAACCCATCATCGGGCGGTGGACACCATTACACGCCCGAAATCCTGACCGCTGGAAAACTCAATTCCTTAAGAAAAGCACTCGGGATTTTCCGGAAAAGATCTTTGGCGCTTGGCGTACGCCCCTCATTGAGGCAGTTTCAGCTGTGTACCGAAAGAAACCAGCTGACCTCCTCATCGTTTCACCCGCTCCTTACACCACATTGGCCGTGGCAGAAGCTCTACACCGACAGTTTTCCATTCCGTACGTCGTTGATTACCGGGATGGCTGGAGCGTTGATGTCATCAACGGCGGATCCGCTTTTGATATGGGGTCCAAGCAGGATCGAATTGAGCGAGAAGTCTTAAAGAATGCCAGCGCCGCCTGGTTTGTTAATGAACCCATCATGGAGTTTTACAAGGATCGTTATCCTGAATCGAGCACGAAGTTCTCGGTGGTACGCAATGGCTACGACGCAAGTGCAGTTGCTGAGATCACTCCACATATACCAGCACCTTCCCCGCTATCCATCGGCTATCTAGGAACCCTCAACCTCACCATTCCGCAGCTGAAGAATCTCTTGGAGGGTTGGCGCGTTGCCCGCGAATCAGTTCCGGGACTGCGGGAAGCGACACTTGAATTTCGTGGCCACGTTGGTGCCGGCTATGCATCCGGGGCTGGCGGCCATGCTCGACTGATCAGTGAATACGAGGGTTGCGGTGTCAGTTACGGAGGCGCTGTAGCCAAGGCGGACGTGGCCACTGTCTATAGCCGGTGGAACGCACTTGTATTGGCTCTCATCGGCGGCGAGTATGTGACCAGTGGCAAGGTGTACGAATACATGGCCACCGGATTGCCCATCCTGTCCGTTCATGAGGCCAACCACGCAGCGTGCGACGTACTCGATGGCTACCCGCTCTGGGCGCTGGCCGAACCCAGTAGTCCCGAATCGGTCGCTACCGGCTTCACCTCCATCTCCCAGATTGCTGCCGGCTACGACGAGGTCAGTCGCCGAAAAGCTCTCGACCATGCCAACTCCTTCGAGTACAAAAGTTCAATGTCGAGCGTCGTGGACCACGCATCCGCACTCGCTCGACCCCCGGCCGAATTCA
>JBAXSF010000186.1:0-1728 GCA_037130835.1 Actinomycetes bacterium | reverse complement strand
GGCACCAGCCCCGGTAGCCCAACGGCAGAGGCAACGGATTCAAAACCCGTCCAGTGTGAGTTCAAATCTCACTCGGGGTACCACCACTACTTGCTAGGCGGGATATCCCCAGTGGGAGTCTGCGCCACCATCGCTTCGCGACCCTCTGGAAGCATGGGCTTGAGGTCAATGATCCTAGAGAGCAGCCCGTTGATAAATCGCGGTGAATCGTCGGTTGAAATCTGAGTCGAGAGCTCTACCGCTTCGCTAGCGACTACCGCATCGGGTACCTCGGCTTGCCACAGAATTTCAAAAACACCAATACGGAGCAGATTGCGATCCACGACCGGCATCCGATCCAGTGCCCAGCCTTCGGCGTGGGTGAGCAGTAGTTCGTCAATGCGCTCAAGGTGCTCGTGCACCCCTTCGACCAACTCCACGGTGTAGGGATTGATCGCATCGCGTGCTGCAAGTCGCTCGGCTACGAGTTCAGCAAGCACTTCGCGCGAATCCACCCCACGAACGTCAGCTGCGTAGAGAACATCGAGGGCCCGTTTTCTGGCTTTAGTTCGGGCTGTCATGCCATCAACCTGAAATTCGGCCGAGGTAGCTACCGTCGCGAGTGTCAACCTTTACGCGTTCGCCAGTGGTGATGAACAACGGCACCTGAATTTCAGCACCGGTCTCTAAGGTCGCTGGCTTGGTTCCACCGGTGGAGCGATCGCCCTGCATACCTGGCTCGGTATATGTGACCTCAAGTTCAACGGTCACAGGAAGCTCAACGTAGAGCGGATTTCCTTCGTGCAAAGCCACAATTGCCTTCTGGTTTTCCAGCAACCATTTGGAGTTTTCGCCCACGACCTGGGTGGAAATGTTGATCTGGTCAAACGAATCTAAGTCCATAAAGATGTAGTCGTCGACATCCTTGTAGAGGTACTGCATGTCGCGCTTGTCAACGTTAGCTGTCTCTACGCGCACTCCGGCATTGAACGTCCTATCAACAACCTTGCCCGAGAGGACGTTTTTGAGTTTGCTACGCACAAAAGCGCCACCCTTGCCAGGCTTGACGTGCTGGAAGTCGATAACGGTCCAGAGCTGACCATCAATGTTTAGGACCAGACCATTTTTCAGGTCATTACTGGTGGCCATTGGTAATCCTGACTCCTATACAGATATTTCAACGAATTCGCGGGTGCCCGTGGTCAATGACTCGTAGCCGTTGGAGGTAACCAGCACCGTGTCTTCGATTCGCACTCCGCCGACGCCAGGAAGGTAAATCCCCGGCTCAACCGTGACCACAAAGTGCTCCCCTAGTGTACCGACGCTTGACGCACCCAACAGTGGCGGCTCGTGGATTTCCAGACCTAATCCATGACCCGTGCCGTGAATATATTTATCGGCAAAACCTGCAGAGGCGATGACCTCGCGAGCCAATTGATCAATGTCACTAGCCGCAACCCTTGGAGCAAGTCCGGCCATGGCCGCGGATTGCGCTCGTGCGACCACGTCGTGGATGCGGATCAGGTCCGGTGAGGCTGATCCCAGGACGACAGTTCGCGAAACATCAGCGCAGTAGCCGCCAACCGAGGCACCGACATCGAACAGGATCACGTCCCCTCGAACTAAAGCCCGCTCACCTGGCTTGTGATGCGGGATTGCCGCGTTCTCCCCGATCGCAACTATCGGATCGAAGGCCAGCCCATCGGCCCCTCGATCCGCTGCTGCTGAACTAAAAATCCGAGCAAGCTC
>JBAXSF010000185.1:0-1741 GCA_037130835.1 Actinomycetes bacterium | reverse complement strand
GGCCTCGCGCATTGTTAAGGCGCAAGGACGGGTCGATGCTGCACGCCCCTACGCCTTGGAACTTCGGCGCGCTGTCAGTGCTGCTGCTTCGCAAGCGGGCAGCATCGATCACCCATTGCTGGTTTCGGGTGTGGAGCCCAAGCGGGCCGCAGTGTTGATCGTCACCTCGGACCGTGGTTTGGCCGGCGCGTACTCAACCAACGCTTTGAAGGAATCCGAGGCCTTGAGTCGCCTGTTGGTTGAAGAAGGTGGCCAAGAAGTCGTCAGCTATCTGTTCGGCCGTAAGGCGCTGGGCTTCTATTCTTTCCGCAACCGGCCTATTGCCGGTAGCTGGACGGGTCAAACAGATGCTCCTACCTATGAGCAGGCACGAGAGATCGCAGATGCCTTGTTGGCCGCGTACAACACCGATGCGAGTGAGGGCGGTGTAGACGAAATTCACGTGGTCTACACGCGCTTTATCAACATGGGTGTTCAAGAAGCTGCTGTTTTGCGTATTTTGCCGTTGGCAGTTGTTTCGGCGTCCGCCGCTGATGCCCCAACGGGGGCTATTGCGCTCTATGACTTTGAACCATCCGCGGAAGTTGTGCTTGATGCACTGCTTCCACAGTACGTTGCGCAACTGATTTACAGTTGCTTGCTGGAAGCAGCAGCATCTGAGCACGCTGCACGTCGTCGGGCCATGAAGTCGGCCACCGACAATGCAGAGGAACTGATCAAGTCGCTCGTTCGAGCGGCTAACGCGGCCCGTCAGGCCGAAATCACCCAAGAAATCAGCGAAATTGTCGGTGGTGCAGACGCCCTGTCTGATGCCACCGCAGGGAGCGAGTGAGAAGCAACATGACTGCCACCACGGAAAACACTGCCACAGCACTTGGAGTCGGCCGCGTCGCACGCGTTACCGGTCCGGTCGTTGACGTCGAGTTCCCACTCGAGTCGATGCCATCGCTGAACAACGCGCTTCAGCTCGACGTGGAGATCGGCGGTGAAACTCGCTTGCTGACCCTTGAGGTCGCCTTGCACATTGGTGACAACATGGTGCGTGCGATTTCGATGCAGCCGACTGACGGTCTGGTGCGTGGAACCCAGGTTCGCGACACGGGCAACCCCATCATGGTCCCCGTCGGCGACGTCACCAAGGGACACGTGTTCAACGCTTTGGGTGAATCGTTGGATGTCCCTACGGCATCGCTGGACATCAAAGAGCGCTGGGGAATCCACCGCCAAGCTCCTGCCTTCGACCAACTCGAGTCCAAGACCGAAACCTTTGAGACGGGCATCAAGGTTATTGACCTTCTCACCCCCTATGTCAAGGGTGGAAAGATTGGTCTGTTCGGTGGAGCCGGTGTAGGCAAGACCGTTTTGATCCAGGAAATGATTTACCGAGTTGCGGAAAACTTCGGTGGTGTGTCGGTGTTCGCCGGTGTGGGCGAGCGAACGCGTGAAGGTAACGACCTCTTCGGCGAAATGACCGAGTCGGGCGTTATTGAAAAGACCGCCCTGGTGTTCGGCCAGATGGACGAGCCTCCGGGCACGCGTCTTCGCGTGGCTTTGACCGCATTGACCATGGCTGAGTACTTCCGTGACGCGCAGAAGCAGGACGTGTTGTTGTTCATCGACAACATCTTCCGTTTCACCCAGGCCGGTTCAGAGGTTTCGACCCTGCTTGGCCGAATGCCTTCAGCCGTGGGTTACCAGCCCACCTTGGCTGACGAAATGGGTGTGCTTCAGGAGCGCATTA
>JBAXSF010000184.1:0-1743 GCA_037130835.1 Actinomycetes bacterium | reverse complement strand
GGATTTATTCCGCGCGCTGGGCTGGGCAGGGCGCAACGGATGAATCAAACCTTGATCTGGTTCTAGAGCAAATCCGTGAGGTTGAACCGGCCCGACGCACCGCGCACTTTGCTTGTGCAGCGGCGTTGGTGCTGCCTTCCGGCGAAGAGTATGTCGTGCAGGGCCAAGTCAATGGCGTCTTGCTCACGCAGCGTCGCGGAGTGGGTGGCTTTGGCTATGACCCGATTTTTCTTCCCGATTGTTTTGACATCACCACCGCAGAGATGACATCGGAACAAAAAGATGCGATCAGCCATCGAGGTCAAGCAATGCGTGCCCTAGTTCCAGTGATTCAAGAACACGTCCACTAACTTTTGGTGCGGGAGGGGGGATTTGAACCCCCACGTCCTTTCGGACAACAGGACCTAAACCTGCCGCGTCTGCCATTCCGCCACTCCCGCAGGTACAGCGATGATCGTAGTGCGCGGGAGTTTCTAGAAAGTGACAGGCATCTTCTTTCCTTGCACCGACTGCGCTTGTGCATCAGCGGTGTGACTGCGTCGGTTGACCGCACTGCGGATTGATCGCAGCGACAAGGCCAAGGCAAAGACCACAGAACCAGTCAGCACGATCATGGTTCCGGAGGGAACACCGGCGTAGTAGCTCAAATACATACCGACGAAACCGCAACCAGCGCCGATCGCCGCTGAAGTCACCAGCATCTTGCTGAAGGAATTAGTCAGCATGCGCGCTACGACGGCGGGAATGACCAACATGGCTGCTACGAGGGTGACGCCAATGACCGTCAACGTGGCCAGGATCGTCAACGAGAGCACGATCATCAGCATCGCGTCGGTCCGACTGACGTTGACACCTGAAGCATCCGCCACATCTGGGTCAAATGTGGTGAACATCAACGCGCGGTAGCGGAACACCACCATCAGCAGTGTCAGGACGGCCACCGCGAGCAGTCCCCAAATCTGGAATGTGGAGATCCCCAGAATGCTGCCGAACAGGGCACTGTCAAAACTTGGACCACGTGAACCAAATTTGGTCAGCAAGGCCACACCCAGAGCAAAGGATCCTGTGGTGATGACGCCAATCGCGGCGTCTGCGCCGATGCGTTGTTTGCGTGAGACGACATTGATAGCCAAGGCCGAAGCGATGCCCCACAGTCCTGCCCCGATGACATAGAACTGCGCAGCAAACAGTTGCGCAGCGGCAAAGCCACCGAATACTGCGTGCGAGAGGCCGTGGCCGATGTAACTCATGCCGCGCAAGGTGATGTAGACACCAATCAGTCCCAGCAGGGCTCCCGAAATCGTGGCAACAATCAGACCCCTATCGAAAAAGTCGTAGGCCAGGGGAGCAAAAATGGTGTCGAGGACGTTCATCAGGACGCCACCACCGTGGTCGGCCGGCCGGCGTAGTCATCAATCACGATCGGCATCCCCAGGTGTTGGAGCACTTCCAGGCGCGCTCCAAAGGTGTGTTCCAAAACATCGGAGGTGATGACCTCCGCTGGAGTGCCTTCGGCCACGACGGTGCCATTGACACACATCAAGTGTGGCAAGTGAGCGGCCATGCCGTTGAGGTCGTGGGTGGTCAGCACGATCGAAATACCGTCGTCGTGGAGGTCGGAGAGCAGGTGGAGCATGTCGTGGCGCGTGTTGACGTCCACTCCCGAGGTGGGCTCGTCCAAGAGCAAGAGATTGGGTTCGCGCAGCAGTGCTCGAGCGATAAACATGCGCTGTTGCTGTCCGC
>JBAXSF010000183.1:0-1746 GCA_037130835.1 Actinomycetes bacterium | reverse complement strand
AGCTTGACACCGTCAGCCAGACCTTGAACCAGACCAAAGGGGCCCACGCGGTTGGGTCCGATGCGCATTTGCATACGCGCCACGATGCGACGTTCAAGCCAGATGGTGAAAAGAGTGACCAGCACGAGAAAGACAAAGATCACCAATGACTTCAGCAGGATTAGCCAGCCTGGATCAAGCCCGAAGGGAACGCTCATGCTGCACCTCCCGAAACCTCAACGGTGGCCCCGGGCAATACGCCCAGGTCAGTCAGGATGCGCGAGCCGGTCGAGTTCATCGGCACCCACACCACGTCGTCCACCATGTCGGTGATTTCCAATGCAAGCGTGATCGCGCCCTGGCTGGTCGAAATGGTCACTGGTGATCCATTTGATGCGCCAACCTTGGTCGCCGTAGCGACCGACAGGCGGGCCACATTCTTGCGCGCTGTTGCTGCCAATGAGTCTTGACCATCTTGACCCATACCAAGGTCAAGCAGCGGGCGCCACGATGCCAACGTGATTCCACCGGCTACGGCGGATGCGGAGGCAACGGAAGGAACTGCGACTCGATCCCCGGACCATGTGCCCAAGGCATCAAGTTCCGCGCGAGCACCAGCAGCATCACTAAAGCCCAACGAGATGACCTCGTCCGCATCAAGATCAAGCTCTTCGGCCAACGCACTCAAGATGCGAATTTCGGACATCGTGGGTGTAGCCAGTGCGGCCTCAATCTCGCGGACGCGGCCTTCCCAGTTGATCAGGCTTCCATTGCGCTCAGCAATCGGCGGAACAGGGAACACCACGTGCGCGTGCTCAGTGACTTCACTACGCCGCACCTCAAAGCTGACGATGAACTCTGACGAGTGCAGGCAGTGCCGAGCAGCATGCGGGTCGGGCAAGTCAGAAATTTCGACACCAGCGACCACTAACGCACCAAGCATGTCGCGGTTAGACGCCGTAAGGATTTGCTCGACATTGCGACCGGCTTCAGTCGGAAGTTCCGAAACACCCCAAGCCGCCGCAATTTCCGCACGAGCCGCAGCGGATTCGACCGGACGACCGCCGGGCAACAAGGTCGGTGCAGCACCGGCTTCAAGCGCGCCACGTTCACCCGCGCGACGAGGAATCCACGCCAACCGTGCTCCGGTCTTTTCCGCCAAAGCCACAGCTGCGGTGAATCCACCAGCGCTCAGGCTCAGGCGCTCGCCGACCAAGATGACCGAACCGGGCTGACGCAAGGCAGCGCCCAGATCACCAGACTCCGCTGCGGCGAGGGCTGCAGCTTCTTGGCCAGGTGCCGTGGCGACAACCGTCGCCTTGAGCTTGCTGCTTGCACGCGAGGCAAAGGGGGCAATCGTGAAAACGTTTTGCGTTCCGGCACGGACTGCCTTTTGCAACCGCAGGAAGACAATTGGTGATTCATCTTCGGGTTCAAGGCCAGCCAGCAACACGGTGGGTGCCGACTCAAGCTCTGCATACGTCAGACCCACACCAGTTCCGGCAACTGTGGCGCCAATGAAAGCCAATTCTTCATCGGAGCTGGGGCGAGTTCTGAAGTCAATGTCGTTGGTGTTCAGCGCGACGCGAGCAAACTTCGAGTAGGCGTAAGCATCTTCGCGCGTGAGTCGTCCACCAACGAGCACTCCAGCATTTCCGCGCGCAGCGACCAAGCCACCGGCAGCAGCGGCAATAGCTTCGGGCCACGATGCGGGCTGCAACTGACCATCGGCATCGCGAACCAACGGGGTCGTGATGCGGTCGGCAC
>JBAXSF010000182.1:0-1801 GCA_037130835.1 Actinomycetes bacterium | reverse complement strand
GTGTATGGCAACTTTGGCGAGCGTTCCTGGATTCTGATGACCAAGAGCGATGCGGAACGCTCCTGGGCCGCCAACAGTGGATATGACGACTCGGTAGGGATCTACTACTCCTACGACTCCAACGTGGCCAACAGCTTGAAGATTCAGGTTGGAGACGTCATCGTGGTTCGGGTGGATGACTATGTGGCCGGATGGGGAATCGCCGAGCAGATTGAAATCACTCCGAACGCATCAAAAACGATCACGCGCTGCCCTCAGTGCAGGAAGACCAACTTCTACCGGCGTAAGACTGGCATCAAACCCAACCGTTGCAACTCATGCAAGCACGAGTTCAACGACAAGGAGGCCTTGGTCACTATCGAGACAGTGACAGCATTTCGCTGCTTCTACGCGAACACGTGGACCGAAGCAGCTCGACCGGTGCAAGCCCGGGACATTGGGGAGTTCTACGCAACACGCGACACCTTCAATGCCATGCGCCCGTTGGTCCCCGAGAAGCTGACCGAACTCTTGGATCTGATGTCGGGTCAAAATGTCGATCTGAAGTTGGACGTCTTGGACTCGGTGCTTGCTCAGATTGCGGGAGGGCACGCGACCGCCGTCATTCGTCGCCGGAGAGGTCAGAGGGAGTTCCGCTTCAAGATGATGGATCGATTTGGTGAATCCTGTGCCTTCTCTGGGAACCAACCACCACAGGTCCTTGAGGCGGCCCATCTCTACAGCTTCGCCAAAAAGCCCGAGCATCACAACGACGGAGGTCTCCTGCTACGCCGTGATTTCCACGCCCTCTTCGATTCGATGTTGGTCGCGATCAATCCAGACTCATGGCGCATTGAAATCGCCCCGCGCCTCGAATCCTTTGCCACCTATCGTTCTCTTCAAGGGGCACCTTTGCTTGTTCCAGAGGCGAAGCGTCCTGACCGGACGTTGATTGCTGACCACTTCGAACAAGCGGAGCGTGTGTTTCAACACAACTGAGTCTTGGGTGTGATTGCCTAACTTGGCCCCACCGTGACGGTCTGATCTGGCCCCACCCATGATGACCATAAAGCACGGCTGAGATTCTGCCTATCCTTCTGCCCATGGTCAGCGAACCGCCTGAGGTGCCGCCGGGCTGGTACGAGGATCCCTACGACGGATCACAGTGGAGGTACCACGACGGGACGAGGTGGACTGAGCGGGTCAGGCCCGCCACCCCTGTGGCCCCTTTCGGCACCACGGTGCCATCCGAAGTGGACCTGGCCGACAACCGCCCAGGCGCTGCGGCCCGGGCCAAGGCCCTCGAGGTCAGGAGGGCTGCCCCGGTGTGCTCTCGGATCGCCCGGTTACTTGGATTCCACACCGAGGAGCGGGCCTGGCGCATCGGTGCCGATGGCGAAGAGGACGTCGGTCGGCGACTGGCCAAGCTCGGCGGCGACTGGCGCGTGCTCCATGCTGTCCCGGTGGGCACCAAGGACAGTGATATCGACCACGTCGTGATTGGACCGCCCGGGGTGTTTACCCTCAACACCAAGAACCACCCCGGCAAGCACATCTGGGTGGCTGAGCGTGCCTTAATGGTCTCCGGGCAGAGGACCGACTACCTGCCGAACTCGACATTTGAGGCCCGGCGTGCCAACAAGTTCCTGTCCGCGGCCTGCGGCTACGACGTCCCCGTCGAGCCTGTCATCGTGTTGATGGCCGAGAAGCTCACGATCAAGGCCGCGCCGGAGGACGTGCACGTTGTAGCTCGCAGGGGCATCGTCAAGTGGCTCAAGCAACGCCCGCCAACCCTCACCCCGGAGGGCATTGCCGAGGTGTA
>JBAXSF010000181.1:0-1818 GCA_037130835.1 Actinomycetes bacterium | reverse complement strand
ACAAGGGTACGAGGTAGGGCTAGCCCAGCCAACTCAGGGTCGGTCTGATCACCATTTCTGGAGAAATCACGAAATGTCACGCGTTGCGCAGGCACTTAGCACCAAGGTTGGGGCATGAGCATTCACTGGGATCCAGTCGTTGCGGCCAATGGTGCCGGCGAACTCTTGCAATACAACGGCGGCTTGACTTACAACCTGCGGGTTGCTGGGTCACAGACCAACAATGAGTTTTCCGTTGTGGAGGTCACCATTCCACCTGGTGCACTGGGTGCGAAACCCCACATTCACCGCGATCACTCCGAGCACTTCCACGTCATCTCCGGTGAGATCACCTTCACGGTGGGAGACAAAGACGTGGTAATCGGCGACGACAGCTGGGTTTCGGTAGCGCGCGAATTTCCGCACGGGTTTCGCAACGACAGCGACCAGCCAGCCACGTACCGCTGCATTTTCACCCCGGCCGGATACGAAGAAATTTTTCGGACCGTAGACGAAATCATCCGCACTGGTAGGGAACCCAGTGCGGATGAACTCACAGAACTTAGAGCAAAGTACGGAACGACTCCGGCTTAAGCGTCCGTCTCGTCAACCGTGACGTTGCGCGTGCGGTTGGGGTCTACAGCAATGCCTGGGCCCATCGAGGTGCTCAGGACGATCTTGCCGATGTAACGACCCTTGGACGAGGAAGGCTTGGCACGCAAGACTTCTTCGAGAGCCGCGGCGTAGTTCTCAGCCAATGACTTCTCGTCGAAGGAGACCTTGCCGATGATGAAGTTCAAGTTGGAGTTACGGTCCACGCGGAACTCAATCTTTCCGCCCTTGATGTCAGCCACTGCCTTAGCAATGTCCTGAGTCACCGTTCCGGTCTTGGGGTTGGGCATCAAGCCACGCGGGCCAAGGACTCGAGCAACCCGGCCCACCTTGCCCATCATCTCTGGGGTGGCAACGGCTGCATCGAAGTCAGTCCATCCGCCGTTGACCTTTTCAATCATGTCGTCGTCACCAACGAAGTCAGCGCCAGCTTGGCGGGCCTGCTCAGCCAATTCACCGGTGGCGAACACCAGCACGCGAGCGGTCTTACCGGTTCCGTGTGGCAAGTTGACGGTGCCACGAACCATTTGGTCGGCCTTACGAGGGTCAACACCCAATCGCATGGAGACCTGAACCGACGCATCAAACTTGACGGTCGAGGTTTGCTTGGCCAAGCGCACTGCTTGAAGGGGGGTGTAGATCTCGCCTTCGGTGACAAGCTTGGCTGCGTTGTCGTAGTTCTTTCCGCGCTTCATAACTGCTCTCCTTGGTAGATGAGTCGTGGTAAGCGGACCGCGCTCGGCCCTCCCACGGTGGTGCTAGTGGTGCTTTAGTTTGAAACAGTGATGCCCATCGAACGAGCGGTGCCCGCGATGATGGTTTCAGCTGCTTCAAGATCATTGGCGTTCAAGTCAGCCAGCTTCACGGTTGCGATTTCGCGCACTTGCTCGCGCGTGATGGAAGCAACCTTGGTCTTGTGTGGCTCGCCCGAACCCTTTTCCACGCCAGCGGCCTTGAGGATCAAGCGTGATGCCGGCGGGGTCTTGGTGATGAAGTCAAAACTACGGTCTTCGTAAACCGAGATTTCAACGGGAACGATCTGACCGCGCTGGTTCTCTGTGGCCGCGTTGTAGGCCTTGCAGAAGTCCATGATGTTCACACCATGCTGACCCAATGCCGGGCCAACAGGCGGAGCAGGGTTGGCCTGGCCAGCCTGAATCTGCAGTTTGATGAGGCCAACGACCTTCTTCTTGGGAGCCATGTCAGAACCTTAACTTAGATGGGAAG
>JBAXSF010000180.1:0-1873 GCA_037130835.1 Actinomycetes bacterium | reverse complement strand
GGATTGATGAGCTCCACCTGGCGATCAATCCACGGCGCGCAATTGGCAATCTCGCCAGCATGTGGCGTGCGGTTCTTTGGCGGTCGGCACTTGACCACACTCGTGATCGCCACCGTGGCTCGCGACAGGCCGACGCCCTCGAGCACCCCGTCGAGTAGTTGACCAGATTTGCCCACAAAGGGTTCGCCCGTCTCGTCCTCTTGGGCACCGGGTGCTTCGCCCACCACGAGGATTTTGGCGCCCTTGGGGTGGTGGCCGACCACCACCGTGGCGCGCGTTGCGGAAAGCCCGTCACACAGGACACACGACTGAGCTGCCGATACGAGTGCCTTGAGAGACTTGAGCGAAGAGTAATTCGAACCCAGCGAGTCCGGCGACACTACGCATCCCCGAGTTGCACTGGGTTGAGCGACGCTGGTGCGACTCAAACCAGACTTCACGCAGAGCCATCCGCGAAGACTCGGGGTACCCGCGCGCCAATTCGCGTGACAATCTCGTAGCCAATAGTTCCGGTTACCTGAGCCCAGTCATCGGCCGTCGGTTCACCAGCTGCACCAGAACCGAAGAACACCACTTCATCGCCCTCATGAACATCCGCGTCCCCCACATCAATCATGATCTGATCCATACACACGCGACCTGCGACTACTTGACGTTCACCAGCGATAACCACCGGACCAACATTGGTCGCCCCCATTGGAATACCGTCCGCGTAACCCAACGGAACCAGTGCAATCGTGGTGTCGCGTTGCGTCACATAGTCATGGCCGTACGAAACGCCTTGTCCGGCCGCAACCGGCTTAACCTGGGTGACAGCACCAGACAATTGCATAACTGGCTGTAGTCCCAATTCCTCAGCGGTTCCCACCGCCGCACCCGGTGACAGGCCATAGATGGAAATTCCTGGTCGCACGAGGTCAAAGTGGGCCGATGGCGTGCGGAACGTCGCTGCACTATTGGCCACGTGCCGAAGCAAGGGTGTGATCCCTTGACGCTTGGCCTGCGCCACACCTTCAGCAAAAAGTTCTAACTGATGTTCAACAACGGGGTGGGCCGGCTGGTCAGCAAAAGCCAGGTGCGTCCACATCCCGACCACCTCAATGCTGTTTTCGCTCACAGCACGGCTGACCTCATCAAGCAGAAGGGACCATTCAGCAATTCCTGATCCACCGCGACCCATACCGGTGTCTAACTTCAGGTGAATCTTTGCTGACGTGCCTGACTCGGTGGCAGCAATCCGTGCGCACTCCAGGCCCTTAAGGCTCGACACCGACACATCAACGTCGCGTTCCACCAGCTCAATCCATTGCGCCGGCGAATCGGTTTGGAGTAACCACGCCAAAATCGCGGAATCAATACCATTGGCTCGAAGTTCGATG
Organism: Actinomycetes bacterium; assembly: GCA_037130835.1. GTDB lineage: Bacteria > Actinomycetota > Actinomycetes > UBA12327 > UBA12327 > AcAMD-2. Next base: position 494 of record JBAXSF010000180.1, on the reverse strand, counting down.
GCTTCTTCAGGAAGTGCTACCCCGAGGTACGACGCACCAGCTGCGACCGCTGCACGAGAGCACTCGACCAGTCCATGCCCATAGGCATCGGCTTTGACCACAGCCATGAGTTGAGCCGTTGGAGCCGCCGAACGCAGCATCTCAACATTGCTTCGCAACGCAGCAAGATCAATCCGCGCTTGTGCACGGGGGCGACCCACAGGCGTGTTCATCTGTTCATTGTTTCAGGTTCGGCTTCCACGGATGGCAGCCACGGCGTCGGGGAGCGCATCAGCTAGTTCCCGCGAGCGCAAGGGAGAGATCTCCCCCTTGCTGAGCAACTGCCCGGCCACACCGTGAATAAAGGCGGCCATGGAGCCTGCCTCTCGGGGATCAAGCCCAGCAGCCAAATACGTGCCGGCTAGACCGCTCAGGACATCCCCACTTCCGGCGGTGCCCAACCACGAGGTTCCCGTGGAGTTTGCTCGTGTTGGCCGACCGGCATGTGCCACCAA